>JAKAZX010000027.1 GCA_021826485.1 Pseudomonadota bacterium
CGCGGAGTTGCCGCCGGGCCGGTCCAGCTTCTCGACGATCGCGACCGTGGCACCGGCATCCTGGGCCGCGATCGCGGCGGCGAGGCCGCAGGCCCCCGCGCCGATCACCAGGACGTCGAGTTCCCCCGCCATCACGCCCGGCCCGGCGCGGTCAGTGCCGCGACCGCGTCGCCCCAGCGCTGCGCCAGCGCGGCCGGGGTGCCGGCAACGATCGCCTCCAGCCCGGCCGGCATGGCGGGGAACAGGCCGCCGAGATTGTCGGCGAGCTTCGCCCGCAGCGTGCCCTCATCGAGCGGCCGGTCGGCGCCGCCACGGGCGCTTTCGCAGGTTTCGCTCCATTCTTCCCCGCCGCGGAACCGCCAGGTGACGCGGGCCGGCCGGTCGTTCGGCGGCGCGCCGACCTGCGCCAGCGGGGCCAGCCGCACCCGCCGGCGCAGCGCCGCGATCGCGTCATCGTGCAGAGTCGCGGTGGCGAAGGCCTGCCGGCCGCCGGTGCCCAGCCGGGCGACCGAGGCGGCGGCGTGCGGCATCGAGAACTTGGCCGCGAGCACGGTCCGCGGCTCGGCCGTGGTCAGCGTCAGGCCGAGCGGATGCGTCTCGACCAGGATTTCCTCCAGCGCCTCGACCGCGTCCGGCGCCGGCAGGCGGCCGCGCAGGGCGAGCGTCGCCTCCACGGCCGCATGCGCGTACTGACAGCAGGCGAACACCTTGTGATAGCCGTTGCGGACCGCCCAGTCCTCGCCGAGGCCGTTGGTCAGGGCGGCCGGATCGGCGTCGTGGCCGAGCAGCACGGCGAACACGTCATAGGGGGTTTCGGGGATGCCGCCGATCCCGGCCTCCGCCCAGTCGGCGGCGCGCAGGCCGACCCAGGCGCCGGCGGAGGTCCAGGCATTGCGCACCAACGCCCCTTCCGGCGCGTGGCCGTAGGGACCGGCGAAGGCCATGCTGGCAGCACCGCTGACCGCGTCGAGCAGCGTCGCCGCGTCGTGCCGCCGCAGCGCCGCGACGGATGCCGCCGCGCCGATCGTGGCGAAGCCGGCATGCGGGTGCAGGTGCAGCACCGGCGCGCGAAAGGCACGCGCGAGCCGCGTGGTGATCTCATAGGCAACCGCCAGCGCCGCCAGCACGTCGCCGACCGATGCCCCGGTCGCCTCCGCTTCCGCCAGCATGGCGGGCAGCAGATAGGCACCGGCATGGCACGGCGCGCCGCGGTACCCCTCATCCAGCTCGCACCAGGTCGCCGCCATGCCGTTGGCCGCCGCCGCGGTGGCGCGGTCGGTGCGCGGCGCGCCGGGCGCGAAAACGGCGGCCTCCGCCGGGCCGCCGGCGCGCAGCATCCGGCCGGCCGCCTCGGCCACCTGCGGCTCCGCCGCACCAGCGACCATGGCGCCGAGATCGTCCATCAGGATTACTGCCGCGCGGCGCCGCACATCCGCCGGCAGCGGCTGCGCGACCGCGGCGGCGGCCCAGGCCGCAAGTGCGCGCATGGCATCGGCCGTACGGGCACGCAGGGTTTCGTCGGGTCCGCGCTGCATGGTCAGAACCACTCCCACAAATCCGGCTCGGCGGCGAGGCGCGCCGCCGGGCCATCGAAAACGATCGCCGCGGATTTCAGGATCACCGCGCGCTCCACCACCTTCAGCGTCGCCGGCACGTTCTGCTCGACGATGACGAGGCCGGTGCCAAAGCTTTCGTTGACCCGGCGGAGCTGGCGCATCACGTCGCGCACGATCACCGGCGCGAGCCCGGTGGACGGTTCGTCCAGCAGCAGCCATTTCGGCTGGGTCATCAGCGCCATGCCGAGCGCCAGCATCTGCTGTTCGCCGCCGGACATCGATCCGGCACGCTGCGCGCGGCGCTCGTGCAGCACCGGGAACAGCCGCAGCACCTCCGCCATGAAGGCAAGGTCGAAATGCAGCCCGGCGATCCGCAGGTTCTGCGCCACCGACAGGGTAGGAAACACGTTGTGCCCCTGCGGCACGAAGGCGAGGCCGCGGCGCACATTCTCCGGCACGTGGCCGGCGAGCACGGGGCGGCCGTCGAAGCTGACGCTGCCCGCCGCCGGAGCATGGACGCCGACGATGCAGCGCAGCAGCGTGGTCTTGCCGGCGCCGTTGTGCCCGAACACGCCGATGCGCGCGCCGGCTGCAGTTTCCAGCGACACCGCATCGAGCGCGGTCAGCGAGCCGTAGCGGGCGGTGATGCGGTCGACGTTGAGCACGTCTCAGGTCCCGAAATACAGCTCGGTGAGGCGCGGGTCGGCAATCAGGTCGGCGATGCTGCCGCGCGCCAGCACGCGGCCTGCGAACATGAACGCGCCCTCGTCGCACAGGTCGCGGATGAAGGCGACATTGTGCTCGACCACGCAGACCGCGACGCCGTCGCGCGCCAGGGCACGCACGGCGGACTGGATGCTGCCATAGGCGGCCCCCTCCACGCCGGCCATCGGCTCGTCCAGCAACAGGCAGCGCGGGTCGTTCATCAGCGCGCGGGCGACGCCGACCAGCTTCTGCTGGCCGAAGGACAGCCGGCCGAGTTCGCTGTGCGCGAACGCCGCAAGCCCGACCCGTTCCAACACCTCGAACGCGCGCCGGCGGGCGGCGGCGTCGCTCTGGCGCACCAGACGCGGGCGCAGCAGCAGCGCCGCGAGACGCTCGGCCGGATAGCGTCGCGTGCCGATCAGCAGGTTGTCGAGCACGGTGAGCGAGGCGAACAACCGCAGATTCTGCCAAGTGCGGCTGAGACCGAGCCGCGCCCGCCGGAATGCGGCCAGCCCGCTGAGGTCGCGCCCGTCCAGCGCGACGCGCCCGGCATCCGGCCGCACCACGCCGGCGACGAGATTGAAGAAGGATGTCTTGCCGGCGCCGTTGGGGCCGATCAGGCCGAGAATGCGCCCTGGCGGGATGGCGAGATCGATGGCATCCGCAACCACGATGCCGCCGAACCGCTTGCACAGGCCGCGCACCTCAAGCCCGTCCGGCACCGTCGCCTCCCGCCGTCGCATCCGGCACCGCCGCGCCGCGCCAAAGATCGCCGGCTGCGATCAGCCCGGCCGGGCGGACGAACATGAAAACCAGCACGAGGCCGGTGAACAGGATGCCCTGCAGCGGGCCGAGGACGCTCGGCGGCAGATCGAGAAAGGTGATCGCCTGCGGCAGCGCCTGCAGCACGACAGCGCCGACCACCGGTCCCCAGACGGTGCGCATGCCGCCGACCACGACGATGGTGAGCAGCGCGGCGGATTGCAGGATGTCGAACTGGTCGGGGGCAAGGAAGCGGAAGTAATGGGCATACAGCCCGCCTGCCAGGCCGGCGAGGCCGGCACCGAGCGCGAATACGCCGAGCTTGATCATCATTGCGTTCCGCCCGAGAGCAGCGAACGCAAGTTCATCGTCGCGCAGCGCGCTCATCGCCCGGCCGTAGGCGCTGCGCGTGATGCCGCGCAGCAGCAGCACGCTGCCGGCCGCCAGCACGATCGCCAGCGCCACATAGACGGCATGCCCGGTGCTGCGGCCGAACAGTGCCGGGATGTCGGTCAATCCGCCGGCCCCGCCGGTCCAGGTCATGTTCTTGATCGCTTCGAGCACGCCGAGCTGAAAGCCGATGCTGGCGATCAGCAGGTAGTCCCCGGAAATGCGCAAGGCCGGGACGGCGACCAGCAGCGATGCCAGCAGGGCCGCGACCGCCCCGAGCGGAATCGCGAGCGCCACCGGCACGCCGGCATCGCGCGCCAGCAGGGCCGAGACATAGGCGCCGATCGCGTAGAACACCGGATGCGCGATCGAGATCAGGCCACCATAGCCGATGACGAAGTTGAAGCTGGCGGCCAGGATGACCGAGAGCGCCATCAGCATCAGGATGGTGTAGAGATATTCCATGCCTATTCGCCCATCGGACCGTGCAGGCCGACCACGGCGGCGGGGATGCCGCGCGCCAGCCGCCGCCGCTGCGGCAGCCTGATGCCCTGGGGAAAGAACACGATCGCCAGGAACAGGAATGCGTAGAGCAGGAAGCCCTGCCATTCGGACGGCAGGAACAGCACGCTGGCGTTCTGGCACAGGCCGAGAATGGCCGCCGTCAGCGCCGCACCCCATAGATTGCCGATGCCGCCGATGATCGTCGCCGCGATGGCGAACAGCAGCAGTTCGATCGCGCTGGTCGGCTGCACCTGCGAGCGGGTGCCGTAGAGGAACATGGCAAGCCCGGTGATGGCACCGGCGATCAACATCGCGGCGAGATAGGTGCGCTCCTTCGCGATGCCGTAGAATTCGGCGAGGTCCGGGTTGTCGGCCACCGCGACCATCGACTGGCCGGTGCGTGTCAGCCGCAGCACGCCGAACAGCACGGCGAGCGTTGTCAGCGTGGCGCCCAGCGCGGGGATGTCCCATTCGCTGACGGCGATGCCGCCGACGATGCTGACCGGCCAGAACAGCGAGGGAAACACCGTCGCCGGCCACGTGCCGAACACCAGCATGGCGAGATAGGCGACGAACTCCGCGACCACGAGGGTGAAGATGAACACGAACATCGAGGAAGCGCGACGCCGCCGCAGCACGCGAAAGCCGAATACCTCCAGCAGCAGCGACATCAGCAGGGACGCCGCGATTGCGGCGAGGAAGCCTGCCCAGCCCGGCAGTTCCGCCCGTCCGGACACCGCGAAGGCGGCGTAGAACGCCACCGTCATGGTGGCAGCCTGGGCGAAGTTGAACACCCGGTTCACCTTCAGGACCAGCGCGAACGCCACTGCGAACAACACGAAGCAGCTCGACGTGGCGAGCGACGTCCAGACGATCTGCAACAGGATGATGGGAGACAGCATGCGGCGGCGGTGCGGGGCTGCCCGCTAGCCGACCACGGCGAGCTGCGTCCAGGCGCCCCCCTTCACCTGCATCAGATAGACCGGCTTCCTGACGGTGTGGTCGGCATTGATTACCAGCTTGCCGGTTAGCGGGAGATCGAAAGTGCCGATGGCGAGCATCTCGGCACGGAAGCTTTCGCCAGTGACCGGCTGGCTTTTGGCAGCCAGGGAGCGCAATACCGCGGCGATGATGTACGGCGCATCATAGAGATATTGCGTGTACGGAAGCCCGTTCGGCTCGCGCCCCACTTCCTTCTTCCACCGCTCGACATAGGCGGCCACCGCCGCGCTGTCAGCAGGCCCCGGCGCGAGCGAAGTCGCGATGACGCCCTCGGCCGCCGCGCCGAGCTGGCGGATCAGGCGCGGATTGTAGATCGAGGAATAGGACGAGATGGTCTGCGTCATGCCGAGCTGGCGCAACTGGGCGATCACCTGTGGCGTGTCGGCGACCAGACCCTGGATGTGGATGACATCGGGCGAGGCCAGCCGCACCTTCAGGATCTGCCCGGTCCAGTCGGTGGCCTTGGGATCGTAGGCCTCATAGGCCACCACCGTCCCGCCGGCCGCCGTGAACACCTTGCGATAGATTTCCGCCGCGACGATGCCGGTTTCGTTGTTGATGTACAGCACGGCGGCGCGCTTCTTGCCCAACTTGTCCGCTTCGTACTGCGCGACCGCCGTGATATCGACGTCGGCCAGCGGAAACGTGGTGTAGACGTAGTCGCCGAGCTTCGCGATCTGCGCCGAATTGGCGCCGACAGAAAGTTCGACGGCTTTGGCGTCGTTGGCAACCGGCGCCACCGCCTTAACCACCTCCGACCACGCGGTGACGAACACCGGCACTTTTTCGATCGACACCAGCCGGTTTGCCGCCTGGATGCCGATCTGCGGGTCGGCCTGTGTATCGAGCGTGATCGCCTCCAGCTTACGGCCGTTGACGCCGCCGGCGGCATTGATGGCGTCGAGCCCCCATTGCGCCGCGCGCACCTGATCCTGGCCGTACGTGGCCTGCCCGCCGGTCAGCGGCATGGCGAGGCCGAAGCGCAGCGGCGCGGCATCCGCAGCAAGTGCCGGCAGTGCCGGCATGGCGCCGGCCGCGGCGATCCCCGCCAGCACGGCACGCCGCGTCGGTCCGGCGGAAGAATTGGCCTGCACGATGTCTCCTCCCCCGATGTTCATGGCACGGCGCGCAGCAGCACGAGCGCCTCCTCGGTCGTCGTCACGTCGGCATATTTCGAGGCCATGTCGAACAGGTTGACCGCATGCGACGTGGCGCTGCGGTCATAGACCGCGTCGTGCGGCACCAGGACACGGAAGTTGTAGGCGAACCCGTCAACGACACTGCCGCGCACGCAGCCGCTGGTGGTGCAGCCGGTGACGACCAGCGTGTCGGCGCCGCAATCGATCAGATAGCTGGCCAGCGGGGTGCCGAAGAAGGCGCTCGGGTGCTTCTTGGGCAGCAGGATGTCGTCCGGCAGGGGCGCAATCTCCGGCACGAACTCGTAGCCTTTGGCAGCGACGCCCATGATCGAAGGCACTTTGCCGGCGAGCCGCCCGTGATCGAAGGCGAATTTCGGCGCGACATGCGGATAGAGGACCGGCCAGCCCCGGCTGCGGAACAGATCGAGCAGCAGACGGATGCGATGCACCGCCTGCCAGCCGATCTCGCCGCAGGAGGTCGGGAACTCCTTGATCGCGTCCCAGAACGGCAGCGGCGTGGTGCCGACGGTGCGGTACTGCACGTCGATGATCAGCAGCGCCGGACGCTTGCCGATCCCGCCGGCGCGGCCGAAGCCGGCGGCGTGGTAGGCGCGCTGCTCCGCCTCGGAAATGATGCCGTCCCAGGGGTTGCCCATGCTTGGCTGCCGTCCTCCCGCATCCTGTCCCGGCCGGGCGCGGCGGTTGCCGCCCGAATTTGATATCTGATATGATCGCCTCGGACGGCATCGGTCAATCCCTCCGTTGCCGCCAGGGCGGGAGGATGCGCATGGCACGCCGCAGCGCCGCAGCCGGCCGGACCTGCCGGTGAACGCCGGATCGCGCCCTAAGCCGGCCGGCAGGGAGCCGGACGGCGCGCGCGACACTGCGGCGCGCATGAGCGTGGTGCTGGACCGTGCCCGCGGCGCCGCTGCGGCCGGGTCGGCCGCCTTCTCCAAGGCACGGCATGCGTACGAGGTGCTGCGCGGCGAAATCCTGGACGGGCGGCACGCGCCGGGATCGTGGCTGCGGCTGACGCCGATCGCCGAGCGCCTGGCATTGAGCGAGATGCCGGTGCGCGAGGCGATGCGGCTGCTGGAACAGGATGGGCTGGTCACCATCCACCTGCACCGCGGCGCGCAGGTCGCCGGGCTGTCCTTCGCACGCGCGCTGGAGATCACCGAGGCGCGCATGTGCCTGGAGGAGGCGGCCGCGGTGGCGGCGATCCCGCACCATGACGCGGCAACCCTGGACGCCGCCGAGGGCATCCTGGCGGAGATGCGCGCCCTGGGGCGCAACCGCGTCGAGTTCGCGCTGAAGAACCGCGAGTTCGCGACTGCGGTCTATGCCCCCTGCCCCAATCAGTTCCTGCGTGAGCACGTGCAGCATCTGTGGGATCAGGTATGGCAGTATTCCTCAGTCTCGGTGTTCGAGGTGATGCGCCATCGCGTCGCCGATTCGCTGCGGGAGAATCGCGACATCTGCGCGGCCATCCGCGCCCGCGACGTGGCCGCGGCCCGCGCGGTCTATGCCCTGCGACTGCAACGCTCGATCGATGCGTGGCAGCGGGCGATCGCGCGCATCCAGGCGCGAGCGAAGCTGCCGTCGGCCGCGCCGGCGCGGCGTCCGGCCTAGGCCGACGGCGCGCGCAGCGTCGCGCGCATCACCAGTTGACCCGGGAGCGCGCGATCGATCGCGCGTTCGATGCGCTGCCCCGCCCGGTCGAAATGCAGCAGCGCCAGCGCCTCCGCCACCATCGCCTCGACCGGCTGCGCGACGGTGGTCAGTTGATAGGACAGATGCGCGGCCTGCGGGATGTCATCGAAGCCGGCGACCTGGATGTCCTGCGGGATGGCGGCGCCGAGCCGCATCCGCAGCACGTCCATCGCGCCGAGCGCCATGATGTCGTTGATGCAGTACAGCGCGTCCGGCCATTCCCGGCGTTGCCGGTCCAACAGCGCCAGCGCCGCCGCGGCCCCGCCCTCATAGGTGGAATGGCCGCACGCCTCGGCGATGTCGCCGCGCGCCAGCCCGGCCTCCGCCAGCCGGGTGACGAAGCCGCGCACCCGGTCCTGGCTGGTGGTGGCGCCGGGATCGCCGGTGATCATGGCGAA
Organism: Pseudomonadota bacterium; assembly: GCA_021826485.1. Classification (GTDB taxonomy): domain Bacteria; phylum Pseudomonadota; class Alphaproteobacteria; order Acetobacterales; family Acetobacteraceae; genus JAFKFJ01. Next base: position 8,170 of record JAKAZX010000027.1, read on the forward strand.
GCGCCGCGCCCCGCCGCGCAGGAACGCCTCGGCGATCAGGCCGCCGCCATGCGCGTTGTCACAGCGCACGCAGGCGGCGTCATGGCCGGGCACGTAGCGGTTGAACAGCACGATCGGCACGCCGCGATCGAGGCTGCGGCTGGTCATCCGCATGGACAACTGCGCGGAGGTCAGCAGCACGCCATCCACCTGGTATTGCAGCACGCGGCGCATCGCCTCGTCGGCGGAGCCGCCGCGGTCCACGGTGAACAGCAGGATCTGCCGCCCCCGCGCCTGCAGCGCGCAGCCGATGCAGTGCAGCGCCTGCACGTAGAACGGGTTGGCCATGTCGCCGACGATCACCGCCACGATGTTGGTGCGCCGGGTGATCAGGCTGCTGGCGATACGGTTCGGCACGTAGTCGAGTTGGCGGGCCGCCTCCAGCACGCGCGCGCGGGTTTCCGCGGCGATGCTGGATTGTTGGCTGAAGGCGCGCGAAACCGCCGATTGCGACACGCCGGCCAGGGCCGCGACGTCGAAGGAGGTCGCCCGGTGGCTCGGCTTCATTTTTCGTTCGACACAGGTCTGACCGCTCGGCGCAAATTTGCTGTCGGAGGTATACGACGAATTGACAGAATGGGCCTGCGCGTGGAAGTCTGCATACGTATGCAATTTCCGGCGATCGGCGGTTCCGGTCGTGGGCCAGAAAGGAGGGAGACGTGACGCGTACGACAGCTTTGCGTGCGATGCTGGCGGCTGCCGGCATGCTCGGGTTCGCCTCGACCGCCTTCGCCGACGCCGCGGCCGACGGGTTGGCCGCCGCCACGGCGAAGCTTGCCACCTATCGCGAGAAGCCGGTGTTCAAGGCGCCCGGCCCCGCCTTCGACATCAAGAGCTGTGCCGCCGGGAAAAAGCAGCTTTCGATCCCGAATGCCAGCACCAACCCGTTCCTGAAGGGGATCATCGACCGCGAGATTCAGGTCGGCAAGTCGATCGGCCTGACGGTGCAGGAATGGCAGAACCAGGGCCAGCCGAGCCAGTGGGTGCAGGGCGTCGAATACGCCATCCGCAACCACTTCACCGTCATCGACCTGATCTCCGGCATCGATCCCAAGACGATCGCGCCGCAGATCGAGGCGGCGAAGAAGGCGGGCGTGCGGACGATGACTTCGCACTTCTACGATCCCAGCCAGCCGCGCACGAACCTCACCTCCAGCGATCTGCCGGTGAGCTTCAACACGATCGGCAAGATTCTCGCCGACTGGGCGACGGTGAACACCAAGGGTGCGGCCAACGTCGTCATCGTCAAGACCGACGAGGTGCCGCCGACCGGCCCGCTGGTCGACGGTATCCGCAGCGAACTCGCCGCCAACTGCCCGAACTGCAAGATCGTGCAGGAAATCAACGTCGGCATCACCGAATGGGCGACCAAGATCCAGCCCTCCGTGCAGTCCGCCGTGCTCGCGCATCCGGAAGTGAACGTGGTGCTGCCGATCTATGACAGCATGTCGCAGTTCGTGGTCCCGGCGCTGCGGCTGGCCGGCAAGACCGGCAAGGTGAAGGTGGCGACCTTCAACGGAACGCCGTTCGTGCTCGACGACATCCGCGCCGGCACCGTGGACATGGATATCGGCGAGAGCCTGGACTGGATCGCCTACGCCACCATCGACGGCCACATGCGCGACCTGTGCGGCCTGCCGCAGCCGGCCGAGATCAACGTGCCGTTCTACCTGTTCGACAAGTCGAATGTGGCCGATGCCGGGGTGCCGGCCGGCTACGACAAGGGCTACGGCAACGCTTACGTCACCGGCTTCCGCAAGCTCTGGAAGCTGGAGAAGTAGGCAGCGATGCCGCCGCCGGTGCTCCGTGTTGAGGGAATCGCCAAGACGTTCGGTGGCGAGCGGGCACTGGTCGGCATCGGGTTCGACGTGCGGCCGGGCGAGGTGCATGGCCTGCTCGGCCGCAACGGCTCCGGCAAATCGACACTGGTGAAGATCCTCGCCGGCTACCACGTGCCCGATCCCGGCGGGCGACTGGAAATCAACGGGGAACCGGTGGACCTGCCGCTGCGTCCCGGCGACTTCCGGCGGCACGGGCTCGCGTTCCTGCATCAGAATCTCGGGCTGGTCCCGTCGCTGACGGTGCTGGAAAATCTGCGCCTCGACAGCATCACCCGCGGCGCCCGCCCGATCCGCTGGCGGGCCGAGCGCGCAGCGGCGGCAGCAGCGCTCGGTCGCTACGAAGTCGCCGTCGATCCCGCCGCGCGCATCGACACGCTGGCACCGGTGGACCGCGCCCTGGTGGCGATCGTGCGCGCGGTGGAGGAAATCCGCCGGGCGCATGCGGCAACCGGACGGCCGGGACTGCTGGTGCTCGACGAGCCGACACCGTTCCTGCCGCGCACCAGCGTCGGGCGGCTGTTCGCGCTGGTGCGCCGCATCGTCGCCGAGGGGTCGGGCGTGATCTTCATCTCCCACGATATCGACGAGGTGTTGGAAATCACCGACCGCATCACCGTGCTGCGCGACGGCGACGTGGTCGGCACCCGCACGACCAGCGCGGTGTCGCATGGCGACATCGTGGAACTGATCGTCGGCCGGCGACTGGCCGCGACGCAGCGCGCGCCGGCGGCGACCGCGCGCGCCACATTCGCCGAGGTGAGCGATCTCGCCGGCCGCAGCGTGCAGCCCACGCGCCTCGCGATCGGCGCCGGCGAAGTGCTGGGCCTGACTGGGCTGATCGGCTCCGGCTATGCGGAGGTGCCCTATCTTCTGTTCGGCGCGCGGCCGGGAGGCGGCCTGCTCAAGCTGGCGGACGCGCCGTACGATCTTGCCGCGATGACGCCACGGCGCGCGCTCGCGCTCGGCATGGCGCTCCTGCCGGGCGACCGGCAGGGCGCCGGCGGCATCGACACGCTGCCGGTCGTGGACAATCTGTTCCTGCCCGATCTGGCGCGCTTCCTGCGCCACGGCCGGTTGCAGCGCAAGGTGATGATGCAGGAGGCGGCGCAGATCGGCCGCCGGTTCGAGGTGATGCCCAACAATCCGGTGCTGCCGCTCTCAGCACTCTCGGGCGGCAATGCGCAGAAAGTGCTGCTGGCGCGCTGGATGAACCGGACGCCCCGGTTGCTGCTGCTGGACGAGCCGACACAGGGTGTTGACGTGGGCACACGACAGCAGATCTTCGCGTTCCTGCGAACGGCAGCTGCGGGGGGCATGGCGGTGGTGTGCGCGAGTTCGGATGCCGAGCAACTGGCGGAGATCTGCGACCGCGTGCTGGTGTTCGCGCGCGGCCGCATCGTCGCCGAACTGGATGCCGCGCCCGGCAAGGATGCGATCGCCGAAGCGTGCTATGCTACCACCCCCCTCGCGACCGCGGCCTGAAGGAACCGGCATGGCAGTCACGGTAGCACCCCAGGCCGCACCCGCGCCGGCGTCGCGGCCGCGCATCACCGCCTATACCGCCGAACGGTTCGCCTTGCTCGCGGTCTGGGTCCTGCTGATCGCCGGCTTCGGCGTCGCGCTGCCGGACTCCTTCCTGACCTGGGGCAATTTCTCGATCCTGTTCGCGTCCTACGCGCCGGGCGCGCTACTGTCGCTCGCCATCATCGTGCCCCTGACGGCCGGCGATTTCGACCTCTCGGTCGGCGCCACGCTGACGCTTTCGTCCTGCATCATCGGCGTGCTCAATGTCTGGGGCGGGGTGCCGCTGCCGCTGGCGCTGCTCGCCGCCCTGCTGGCGGGCATCATGGTCGGCGCAGCCAACGCGTTCTTCATCCTATGGTTCCGCATTCCCTCCCTGGTTGTCACCCTCGGCACCACGTCCCTGATGACCGGGCTGGTGCAGTGGATGACCGACAGTTCGACGATCGGCGGCATCGCCCAGGGCCTGGTGACCGCCGTGGTCGGCGGCACACTGCTCGGCGTGCCCTATGCGTTCTACTACGCGCTGGCGACCGCCATCCTGATGTGGTTCGTGTTCGAGTATCTGCCGCTCGGCCGCCGCCTGCTGTTTGTCGGGCGCGGCCGGGAAGTGGCGCGACTCAACGGCATTGCCGTCGATCGCGTGCGCGCCGGCGCGCTGATCGCGTCCGCGGTCATCGCCACCGCCGCCGGGGCCGTCTATGCTGGCGTGCTGGGTTCGGCGGACCCGTCCTCCGGCCTGAACTACCTGCTGCCGGCCTTCGCGGCGGCCTTTCTCGGCGCCACCACGATCATGCCCGGCCGGTTCAACCCGTGGGGCGCGATCGTCGCGACCTACTTCCTGGCGACCGGTATTACCGGGCTGTCGATGTTGGGCATCCCGCTGTGGGTGACCAATGTGTTCAATGGGGGCGCCTTGATCATCGCCGTCATGGTGTCCCAGCTTACCCGCGGGCGGGAGGCATCGGATATCGGATGAACTACTCCGATGATGGGTCGTCCCTCCGCAGTGCGATCCGGAACTGATACGCGGCCACGAGAGGAGAATGCGGCTTCATGGCCCAGAACAACGCCTATCGGCTTGGCGTGGATGTCGGCGGCACCTTCACCGACCTGCTGCTGATCGCCGAGGACAGCGGGCGCACCTTCCGCGCCAAGGTGCCCTCCACGCCTGAGGATTCCTCCAAGGGCGTGCTGAACGGCATCGCCCGTCTGTGCGAGCAGAACGGCATCTCGCCGTCCGACATCCATCAGGTGATGCACGGTACGACGGTTGCGACCAACACCGTCCTCACCTCCTCCGGTGCGCGAGTCGGGCTCGTCACCACCAAGGGCTATCGCCAGGTGTTGCAGATCGACCGCTCCTACGTGCCCGGCGGGCTGGGCGGATGGGTGATCTGGAACAAGCGCCCGCCGCTGGCACCGCTGGAACTGACCATCGAGGCGGATGAGCGCATGGGGCCGCGCGGCGAGATGATCTCGCCGCTGGACGAGGCCGATCTGCGCGCCAAGCTGCGGGCGCTGCATGCGCGCGGCGTCGAGGCGCTGACCGTGTCGCTGTTCAACGCCTATGCCAACGGGGCGCATGAACGCCGCGTGCGCGAGATCGCCGAGGCGGAGATGCCGGGCATTCCGGTCTCCATCTCCTCCGACGTGATCCCGGAGATGTATGAATACGAGCGCACCGAGACCACGGTGGTCAATTCCTACATCCGCCCGGTGGTCGCAAAATACATCCGCAACCTGCACAACGAACTGTCCGCGCGCATGGGGTCGGTGAAGCTGCACGTGCTGCGCTCCGACGGCGGCCTGAGCGCGGTCGAGGCGGCGGAAAGCGCGCCCGTCAACCTGCTGCTGTCAGGCCCGGCGGGTGGCGTCTCGGGCGCGCTGTGGATCGCGCGGCAGGGCGGTTTCGAGAATCTGCTGACCTTCGACATGGGCGGAACCTCAACCGACGTGGCGCTGATCCAGCACGGCAAGCCGCAGATCCGGCGCGAGACGCGGGTGGGCGACGTGGCCGTGCGGGCATCCTCGATCGACGTGCGCACGGTCGGCGCGGGCGGCGGCTCCATCGCCTATGTCCCGGAACTGACGAAAGCGCTGCGCGTCGGCCCGAAATCCGCCGGCGCCGTGCCCGGGCCCGCGGCCTATGCCAAGGGCGGCACCGAGCCGACGGTCACCGACGCCAATGTCGTCCTCGGCTACCTGCCGGCCGATGCGCGGCTCGGCGGCGACATGGCGATCGACCGCAAGCTGGCCGAGGCGGCGGTGCAGCGGGTGGCCGATGCGCTCGGCCTGCCGCTGATGACCGCCGCCGAGGGCATCATCGACATCGTCAACGAGAACATGTTCGGCGCATTGCGGCTGGTATCGGTGGAACGCGGCTACGACCCGCGGGACTTCGCGCTGGTCGCGTTCGGCGGCGCCGGGCCGCTGCATGCCAATGCGCTCGGCAAGCTGATGGGAAGCTGGCCGGTGATCGTGCCGCCGGCGCCGGGCGTGCTGTGCGCGTATGGCGACGCGACCACGCGCATCCGCGACGAGGCGAGCCAGACCTTCATCCGCCGGATCGCCGATACCTCCGACGCCGAGGTGGGCGACATTCTCGAACGGCTTGCCGCCAGCGCCGCGGCAACGCTGGTCACCGAAGGCGTGCCGCCGGAGGAGCATAGCGTCGGCTTTCAGATCGATCTGCGCTATCACGGCCAGGGTATGCTGCTGACGCTCGACCTCGACTCGGCGTCTTTCCGCAAGGGCGGATTGGCCGGCGTCGCCAAGGAGTTCGATGCGTTGCACGAGCAGCTTTTCACCTTCGCGCTCGACGCACCGCACGAGCTGGTCACCCTGCGCGCGATCGTGCAGGGCCGCGCGCCGCAGGTCGCGGCAGAAACGCTGGCCAGCGGCGGCGCCACCCCGGCGGCCGATGCGCAGGTGGCGGAAAGCCGGATCTACATTTCCGGCGAATGGCTGGCCACGCGCATCTATGACCGGACGAAGCTTGCCAGCGGCAATCGGATCGAGGGACCGGCCATCGTCACCCAGATGGACGCGACCACGCTGATCCTGCCGGGACATCACGGCACCGTCGATGCCGTCGGCAACATCCTGATCCGCCCCACCGAAACCGCCGGCGCCTGAGCAGGAGCACATCGCACATGCCCGCCCGCATCATCGAGACGAACACCACCCCATTCGACGCCAGCATCCAGATCGACCCGATCTCGCTCGACATCGTCGAGAACGCGCTGCGCAACGCCCGCAAGGAAATGGACGCGGTGCTGTTCCGCACCGCCATGTCCCCCGGAATCCGCGAACAGCACGACGCCTTCCCCATGATTGCCAACCAGGAAGGCAAGATGGTGGTCGGCCAGTTCGGCAGCTTCATCTGGGGATTCCTGCAGGGCTATCACGGCACGATCGAGGAAGGGGACATCTTCCTGACGAACGATCCGTACTCGGTCTCGGGCGCGATCAGCCATCTGAACGACTGGCTGACGCTGATGCCGATCTTCCGCGACGGCCGGCTGGTGGCATGGGCGGCAATGTTCGGCCACATGACCGACGTGGGCGGCAAGGTTCCCGGCTCCCTGCCGACCGATGCAGCGATGATCTACGAGGAAGGCATCCAGATTCCGCCGGTGAAGATCTACCGCCGCGGCGAGTTGCAGAAGGAGATTCTGGATCTGCTGATCCACAACTGCCGCCTGCCGGAATGGAACCGCGCCGATTTCTTCGCCATCGTCGCGGCGCTGCGGCTGGCCGAGCGGCGCGTGTTCGAGATCTGCGACCGCTTCGGCGAGGATCGCTTCGTCGCCGCCATGCGGGAAATGCTCGATCGCAACAAGCGGGCGATGAGCACCATCATGCAGATGGTGATTCCCGAAAAGAAGCAGTATTTCGAGGATTACGTCGATGACGACGGCACCGGACACGGGCCGTACAAGATCGCCTGCTCGCTGTGGCGCGAAGGCGATCACGTCACCTTCGACTTCACAGGCACCGACCCGCAATCGTCCAGCTCCATCAACTTCTACTTGAACGAAGAGATGTTCAAGATGTTCGTTGGGGCCATCTTCATCAACATCTTCGATCCGCAGATCCTGTTCAACGACGGGTTCTACGACCTGTTCACCGTCATCATCCCGCAGGGCTGTCTGCTCAAGCCCCGCAAGCCGGCCGCGTTGTCCACGCGGACGCACATGCTGGCACGCATCTTCGACATCATGGGCGGCCTGCTCGGCCAGGGCGCGCCGGAGGCGCTGAATGCGGCCGGCTTCTCCGACAGCCCGCACCTGATGTATTCCGGCTTCGACGGCAAGGGCGAATGGTATCAGTTGTTCCAGATCGGCTTCGGCGGCATTCCCGGCCGCCCCGCCGGCGACGGGCCGGACGGACATTCGCTGTGGCCGGAATTCATGAACGTGCCGAACGAGTTCCTGGAAAGCTATTTCCCGCTGCGCATCGTGCACTACGAGACCATTCCCGATTCGGGCGGACCCGGCCTGCATCGCGGCGGCAACGGCATCTCGATGGGCTACATGTTCTTGGAAGCAGGGCAGATCTCCATCCATGACTGCCGCTGGCTGACGCATCCCTGGGGCGTCAATGGCGGGCTGCCGGCAGCGCGGTCGTCGAAGCTGATGGTGCGCGCCGACGGCACGCAGGAAATCCTGCCGTCCAAATGCGACCGCATCCCGGTGTCGCCGGGCGACGTGCTGCACTTCAACACCTGGGGTGGCGGCGGCTGGGGCGATCCGCTGAAGCGGTCGGCGGAGCTGGTGGCGCAGGATGTCGCCCGCGGCCTGGTCACCGCGGCGGGCGCGCGCCGCTACGGTGTCGTCGCGGATGCCGAAGGCGTGCTCGACAACGCGGCGACCGAGGCGCTGCGCACCCGCATGGCCGCCGAGCGCGGTCCGGTGCAACTGTTCGACCGCGGCGGTACGCTCGAGGAACTCAAGGCGCGCTGCAAGCAGGACACCGGGCTGGAACCGCCCGCGCCGCCGCGCTTTCATGCCTGGCCGATGCAGCGACGGCAGAGCGCCGCCTGAACAGGGAGACACGCCTTGGCAGATGACCTCGACGCCAATTACGCCCGGGCCGGCTATCACCATCGGCTCGGCTTCGGGCGGCGGCCTGCGCTGATCCTGATCGATTTCGTGCAGGCCTATTACGAACCGGGGTCGCCGCTGTACGCGGGGGTGGAGGATTGCCTTGCCTCCGCCCTGCGTGTGCTGGAGGTGGCGCGCAGGATCGGCATCCTGCGCGTCTTCACCAATGTCGTCTATCGGCCGGGCGGCATCGACGGCGGCGTGTTCTATCGCAAGGTACCGGCGCTGGCCTGCATGCAGGCGGGCAATCCGCTGGGCGCGTGGCCGCGCGGGGTGGCGCCGCGCGCGGACGAGCTGGTGATCTCCAAGCAATATCCGTCGGCCTTCTTCGGCACGTCGCTGGCGGCCACCCTGACGGCGAGCGGCATCGACACGCTGCTGATCACCGGCATCACCACCAGCGGCTGCGTGCGCGCGACCTGCGTCGATACCGTCAGCCACGGCTTCATCCCGATCGTGGTGCGCGATGCGGTGGGCGACCGCGCACCGGGACCGCATGAGGCCAATCTCTACGACATGAACGCCAAATACGCCGACGTCATCAGCGAGGCCGAGGCCGTGGCAGCACTGGAGGAATTCGCGCGATGAAGTCACTGCGGCCGTTGCTGCGCCGGGGCGAGCTGCTTGTCGCGCCGGGCATATTCGACATGATCTCGGCGCGCGTCGCCGACCGGCTGGGATTCGCCGCGCTGTACATGACGGGTTACGGCACCGTCGCCTCCTCCCTCGGCCTGCCGGATGCCGGGCTTGCCAGCTATACCGAGATGGTTTCGCGCGTCACCGCGATCGCCGGCGGCACCGCGACGCCGGTGATCGCGGATGCCGATACCGGTTTCGGCGGCCTGCTCAATGTCGAGCGGACCGTGCGCGGCTATGAGGCGGCCGGGGCGGTTGCGATCCAGATCGAGGATCAGGTGTTTCCGAAGAAGTGCGGCCACACGCCGGGGCGGCAGGTGATCCCGGCGGAGGACATGGCGCGCAAGATCCGCGTCGCCCGCGAGTCGCGCAACTCGGCCGATTTCCTGATCATCGCGCGCACCGATGCACGGACCACCCACGGCATCGACGAAGCGCTGCGCCGTGCGGACACCTACGCGCGCGCCGGCGCCGACATCCTGTTCGTCGAAAGCCCCGAGTCAGAGGAGGAGATGCGGCGCATCTGCGCCGGCTTCGATCTGCCGTGTCTGGCCAACATGGTGGAAGGCGGACGCACGCCGGTGCTGTCGCGCGCCGCGCTGATCGAGATCGGCTATCAGATCGCGATCTTCCCCGCCACCGGCTTCCTCGCCACCGCTGCCGCGCTGACCAAGGTGTACGGGGCGCTGCGCAAGCACGGCTCCAGCGCCGGGCAGTCGCTCGACCTGTTCGAGTTTGCCGAGATGAACCGGCTGATGGGCTTCGAACAGGTCTGGCAGTTCGAGCGCGACCACGCGGAATCCGCATAGCAACGCTGAAACGAGGGGCAGGCGCGTGGCCGGCAAGACGCTGTACGAAAAGATCTGGTCCAGCCACGTCGTCAAGCAGGACGATGACGGATCGTGCCTGCTCTACATCGACCGGCACCTGTTGCAGGAAGTCTCCAGCCCGCAGGCATTCGCCGGTCTGGCGGCGCGCGGCCGGCGCGTGCGGCGGCCGGACGCGCATCTCGCGGTGGCCGATCATGCGGTGCCGACCACCGGGCGGGACCGTCCGCTGCCGGACGGGCTGGCGGCGCGGCAGGTCGCGCGGCTGGAACAGAATGCCACGCAGTTCGGCATTCCCTATGTGCCGCTGCACGATGTGCGGCACGGCATCGTGCATGTCATCGGGCCGGAACTCGGCTTCACGCAGCCCGGCACCACGCTGGTCTGCGGCGACAGCCATACCTGCACGCATGGCGCGCTCGGTGCCGTCGCGTTCGGCATCGGCAGCAGCGAGTGCGAGATGGTGCTCGCCACGCAATGCCTGCGCCAGCGCCCGCAACGGCCGATGCGCGTGGTGCTGGAGGGTGCGCCCGGCCGCGGCGTCGCCGTCAAGGATATCGTGCTGGCGCTGATCGCGCGCATCGGCATCGGCGGCGCCAGCGGACATGCGGTGGAATTCGCCGGGGATACGGTGCGCGCTCTGCCGATGGATGCGCGCATGACGCTGTGCAACATGACGATCGAGGCCGGCGCGCGCATCGGCATGATCGCGCCCGACGACACCACCTTCGCCTATCTGGCAGGCCGGCCGATGGCGCCGCGCGGCGCCATGTGGGAGCGCGCGCTGCAATACTGGCAGACTTTGCCGAGCGACGCG
>JAKAZX010000388.1 GCA_021826485.1 Pseudomonadota bacterium
CCGCGTGCCCTTCGTCCTCGCGACCCTCGCGGTGGTTGCCGCATCCTTCGCCCTGGTGCCGTGGCTCGGCCGCGACTTCTTCCCGAGCGTGAATGCCGGCAGCATCGCCATGCATATGCGCGCGCCTCTCGGCACCCGCATCGAGGATACTGCGACCCTGGCGATGAAGGTCGAACAGGCGATCCGCGACATCCTGCCGGGTCGCGTCGCCGGCATCACCGAGAATATCGGCCTGCCGATCGCCGGCGTGAACCTCGCCTATTCCGATACTGGCACGATCGGGCCACAGGATGCCGATTTCACCATCACCCTGCGGCGCAGCGATGCGCCCGCGGAGGAATACGAATATCTGCTGCGCAAGGCGCTGCCCGCGCGCTTCCCAGGCGCCGACTTCGCCTTCCTGCCCGCGGACATCACCGACAAGATCCTGAATTTCGGCCTGCCGGCGGCGATCGACGTGCAGATCGTCGGCAGCGACCAGCAGGGCGGAATGGCGTTCGCGCAGACGCTGCTGGCCCGGCTGCGCGCGATTCCCGGCGTGGCGGATGCGCATGTGCAGCAGGCGCTGGTGCAGCCGACGTTGCAGATCGACGCCAACCGTTCCTTCGCATTGGTCACGCGGCTGACCGAGCAAGATGTCGCCCGGAACACGCTGATGACGCTGTCCGGCAGCGCCCAGGTCGCGCCGGCCTTCTGGCTCGATACCCGCACCGGCGTATCGTACCCGATCAACGTCCAGACGCCGCAGCCACAGATCGACACGCTGAACGAGCTGGAAACCACGCCGGTCAGCGGCAGCGCGGTTGGCGGTGGCGGTTCGCAGATTCTCGGCGCCCTGTCGACGATCCGGCAGGTGGGCGCTCCGGCAGTGGTGTCGCATTACGACATTGCGCCGGTCATCGATATCTATGTCGGCCGGCAGGTGCGCGATCTCGCCGCCGTGTTCGCCGACGTGAAGCGCGTCGTCGCCGGTATGGAAGCCGACCTGCCGCGCGGCAGCCGCATCGAGATGCGGGGGCAGGCTACCACCCTGATCAGCGCCTATGGCCAGCTCATCGGCGGCATCGGGGTCGCGATCCTGCTGGTCTATCTGACGCTGGTGGTGAACTTCCAGACGTGGTTCGATCCCTTCGTGATCCTGACGGCGCTGCCCGCGGCGCTGGCGGGGATTGTCTGGAGCCTGTTCGTCAGTCACACGCCACTCTCCGTGCCGGCGCTGACCGGCGCGATCATGTGCATGGGCACGGCGACTGCCAATTCCATCCTGATCGTCTCGTTCGCCCGCGAACATCTGGCCAAAAACGGCGATGCCGGCCGGGCGGCGATCGAGGCGGGATTCGCGCGCTTCCGCCCGGTGCTAATGACGGCGCTGGCGATGATCGTCGGAATGATCCCGATGTCGCTGAGCAATACCGAGAACGCCCCGCTCGGCCGGGCCGTGATCGGCGGACTGGCGCTTGCCACCGTCTCGACGCTGTTGTTTGTTCCTGCCGTGTTCGCGATCGTGCATGGCTGGCGGCGGGCCGGCCATCCGCAGCTCGGCGGCCGGATGGAGGCGCATTCGTGACCCGACTGGCCCCCGAGCGGACGGATGCGCCGACACGGACCCCCGCGGCGGTGAAGTGGCTGATCGGGCTTGTGGTCCTGCTGATCGGTGCGGTCGTCGTCTCCGGCATTCTCGGCCGCCGCCACATCGCCGAGGAGCTGGCGAGAACGACGGGGGAGGAAGCGGTGCCGCAGGTCGCGGTGGTGACGCCCCGCCCCGCCCCGGTCACCCGCGGTCTCGATCTGCCGGGCGATCTGGCGGCGTGGTACGAAGCGCCGATCTACGGGCAGGTCAGCGGCTATGTGCGCGCCTGGTACGTCGATTACGGCGCCAGCGTGACCAAGGGGCAGGCGCTTGCGGTGATCGACACCCCGTATCTGGACGAGCAGCTCGACAAGGCACGCGCCAATCTGGAAGTCGCCGATGCCCGCTATAACGTGGCCGAGGTGACGGCGCGGCGCTGGCGGGCGCTGGTGAATTCGCAGTCGGTGTCCCAGCAATCGGTGGATGAGAACGTCGCCGAGGCGCTGGCCCGCAAGGCGGAGCTGGAGGCGGCGCAGCACAACGTGCGGCGGTTCGAGGCGCTGGAGGCATTCAAGACCATCACCGCCCCGTTCGACGGCATCGTCACCGCCCGGCGGACCGATATCGGCGACTATGTCGATGCCCGCGGCGCGACCGGCGCCGCCTCCGACGCGGGCGCGACGGAACCGCGGCCGGCCGCCCTGTTCCGGGTCGCCGACGTGCATGCGATGCGGCTGTTCGTCTCGGTGCCGCAGGATTTCGCGGCGGCGATGCAGCCCGGCGTCACTGCCAGTTTCTCGATCGCCCAGGATCCCGGCCATGTCTATCAGGCGAAATTCCTGACCACGGCCAAGGCGTTCGACACGGTTTCCCGCACTGTCATCACCGAACTCGCCGTAGACAATCCGGCCGGCAAGCTGTGGCCGGGTACCTTCGTCACCGTCCACTTCGTCCTGCCCGCACCCCCCGGCGTGCTGGTGATCCCGCAACAGGCCCTGCTGTTCCGGGCGGACGGGCTGCTGGTCTGTCTGGTGCAGCCGGACGGGCGCATTCACCTCCAACCGGTCCAGGTCGGCCGCAATCTGGGCAAGGACGTGCAGATCATCGGCGGGCTGCCGGCGGACGCGCGGGTCGTTGCCAACCCGTCGGAAGCCCTGTTCGAGGGGCGGGCCGTGCATGTGGTCGTCCCGGCCGCCGGCAAGGCGTCCCCCTGACTGCCTCTCCGCAACGTTTCGATCGCCCGTGCCGATGATTTCAAGCGCGCGAATGCGTTGGCCGGCTGGGCCGAACCGCGCCACTCTCCCCCCGTCTGGATCGAGGAGCACCGATTGATGACCGAAACCGCTGACCGCCGCCACCTTCTGGTCCGTGCGGGGCTCGCCGTCGCGGCCGGCGCGGTGGCCGTCGCCGCCCGCCCCGCGCTGGCGGCCGAGGCATCCCTGCTGCCGGAGGGGGCGGCGAATCTGCGCGACCTCGGTTCGCGGCTGGCGCGCACCCCGCGCCGGCGGGACTTCAAGTCGGTGCCCGCCATCCTCGACGCCCCCGACCAGTGGGACCAGGCGGCGCTCGCCGAGGTGATCGCCTACCGCGGCGGCCCCAAGCAGGTCTGGGACAACACCGCGATCGCCAGCCCCTGGCTCAACCTGATGCGCAATTCGCTGAACGCCCAGATCTGGTCGTTCCGCCATCCCGACTTCCTGGTCGTCTCGGCAACGCATGGCACGGCCCATCTGGCGCTCTACGATCAGGCGATGTGGGACAAATACGGCCTCGCCACGCTGGCCGGGGAGAAGTTCAAGACCAACACGCTGATCAACGAGCTGCCCGCCGGGGCCGGCGACCCGAAGGATTACGAGAGCGCGACGGGGCCGTATTCCGGCCACGACAACTCCATCCCCGCCCTGCAGCGGCGCGGCGTGGTGTTCATCGCCTGCCACAACGCGATCTGGGAGCTTGCCGAGAAGCTGACCGCGACCGGCACCAACCCCGACAAGCTGTCGCACGAGGCGCTGGCGGCCGAGCTGACCAACCATCTGATCCCGCACGTGGTGCTGTCGCCGGGTGCAGTCGCCACCATCCCCGAGTTGCAGGACGTGGGATTCCGCTACGCCTACGCGAAATGAGGCGGCCGGTGCGCAACCTTCTGCTCGCTCTGCTGCTTGCCGCCACCCCCGCCGCCGCGCAGGAAACCGGCGTCTTCCCTCCCTGGCAGCACGGCGCCAACGACGACGCGGCGGTGCGCGGACTGGAATTCACCGTGCCGGAGGTTGACGACCTCGCCGATT
>JAKAZX010000389.1 GCA_021826485.1 Pseudomonadota bacterium
GCGCGGCCGCCGCCCCGCGCCCGCGTTGCAACATGTGGCAGGCGGTGTCATTCGCCATGCAGGTGCGCGACACGCCGGACCATTACGAGGATGTCCACTGCTGGGCGTTCGCCCCGCGCGGCTTCGCACGGATGATGCTGGCGCTTGCGGAAAACGCGATGACCCGGCTCGCCTGTGCGGATTTCACCGACAGCGCGCCGCCGTGGTTCGAATTCTTCGTGTTCCTGCGCCCGACCGACGATCGCGCGGCGCTGGTCGCAAGCTGGCGGCGCATGGCCGAACAGGCACGCGACCCGCTGCCCGGCTCGGCCGAGGCCCGCGCGGCCGAGCGCATCGCCGCGATGGAACGCGCGCTGCAAGACGCCCGCGCGCGCATCGCCGCGATGGAAAACTCCCTGTCCTGGCGCGCCACGAAGCCGCTGCGCGCACTACGCCGCCGCTGAAGCAGCCCAACGCCGACACCGTCATCGCGGGCGCAGCGAAGCGATCCAGGAACGTGCCGCCGCCGCGTGCCTCACGCCCGCCCGCCTGCACTGCTTCGTCGCTCCGCTCCTCGCAGTGACGGAGGAGCGCGCCCTCCGTCGGGCGGGCGTGACGCGCCGACCGGACTCTGATCGCGGCGCGGCCGCGTGCGGCGCTAAGCGGCGGTGATCGCCGGCATCCAGCCGCGTTCGGCGTGCTGCCGCGCCTCGTAGGCGTCGATCGCGGCCGCGTGCTGCATGGTCTGGCCGATATCGTCCAGCCCGTTCAGCAGCAAATGGCGGCGGAACGGGTCGATCTCGAAGCGCAGTTCCTCGCCGTTCGGGCGCACCACCACCTGCCGCTCCAGATCGACGGTCAGCCGCGCATTGCCGCCGAGCTGCGCATCCTCCATCAGCCGCTCGCACAGCGCGCGCGGCAGGCGGATCGGCAGGATGCCGTTCTTGAAGCAGTTGTTGTGGAAGATGTCGGCGAAATCGGGCGCGATCACGCAACGGATGCCGAAATCCAGCAGCGCCCAGGGCGCGTGCTCGCGCGACGATCCGCAGCCGAAATTCTCGAACGCGACGAGGATTTTCGCGTCGCGGTAGGGCGCGCGGTTGAGCACGAAGTCCGGCCGCTCCGCCCCGTTCGCGTCGTAGCGCAGCGTGTCGAACAGATGCACGCCGAGGCCGGTGCGCTTGATGGTCTTCAGGAAGCGCGCCGGGATGATCTTGTCGGTATCGACATTGGCCAGCGGCAGCGGGGCGGCGACCGCGGTCAGGGTGGTGAACTTGTCCATCATGCCAGCTCCCGCACATCGGCCAGCCGGCCGGTCACGGCCGCCGCGGCGGCCATCGCCGGGGATAGCAGATGCGTCCGCCCGCCCGGACCCTGCCGCCCCTCGAAATTGCGGTTGGAGGTACTGGCGCAGCGCTGGCCGGGGGCGAGCTTGTCGGGGTTCATGCCGAGGCACATGGAGCAGCCGGCCTCCCGCCATTCGAACCCGGCGTCCAGCAGCACGCGGTCCAGCCCTTCCCGTTCCGCCTGCTGCTTCACGAGGCCGGAGCCGGGGACCACCATCGCCCGCACGCCGGCCGCCACCCGCCGGCCGCGCGCGACCGTCGCGGCGGCGCGGATGTCCTCGATGCGGCCATTGGTGCAACTGCCGATGAACACCACGTCCACCGCCACGTCCTGCATGCGCTGGCCGGGCGCAAGCGCCATGTAGTCCAGCATCCGCAGCATCTGGGCGCGCCGCGCCTCGTCCGGCTCGGCGCTGGGGTCCGGCACCGTGCCGGTCACCGGCACCACCGTCTCCGGGCTGGTGCCCCAGGTCACCATCGGCGCGATGCGGCCGGCATCCAGCGTCACCGTGCGGTCGTAGCGCGCGCCGGCGTCGGTGGGCAGCGTGCGCCAGTATTCCACCGCCCGCTCGAACGCCGCGCCCTGCGGCGCAAAGGGGCGGCCGCGCACGTAGTCGAAGGTGGTGTCGTCCGGCGCGATCATGCCGGCCCGCGCGCCGGCCTCGATCGACATGTTGCAGACCGTCATGCGCCCGGCCATGTCGAGCGCGCGGATCGCCTCGCCGGCATATTCGATGACGTGGCCGGTGCCGCCGGCGGTGCCGATGGCGCCGATGATGGCCAGCACGATGTCCTTGGCGGTGCAGCCGAAGCCGAGCATACCGTCCACCCGCACCAGCATGTTCTTCGCCGGCTTCTGCAGCAGCGTCTGGGTGGCCAGCACGTGCTCCACCTCGGACGTGCCGATGCCGAAGGCGAGCGCGCCCAGCGCGCCATGCGTGGAGGTGTGGCTGTCGCCGCAGACGATGGTGAAGCCGGGCAGGCTCGCGCCCAGTTCCGGGCCGATGATGTGGACGATGCCCTGCCGCGCATCCAGCACCGGCACGTACGGCACGCCGAACGCGGCGACGTTGCGCTCCAGCGTCTCCACCTGCACCCGGCTTTCCGGCTCGGCGATGCCCTGGCTTCGGTCGCTGGTGGGGATGTTGTGGTCCACCACCGCCAGCGTCGCCTCCGGCCGGCGCACGCGCCGCCCGCTCATGCGCAGGCCCTCGAAGGCCTGCGGGCTGGTCACCTCATGCACGAGGTGGCGGTCGATGTAGAGGATGCAGGTGCCGTCCGGCAGCCGTTCGACGACGTGGCTGTCCCAGACCTTGTCGAACAGCGTGCGCGGCTCGGCCATCGCGTCCCCTCTTCCGTGCCAGCGCGGTGGCGGCGCCCCACGCGCTGACCCCGGCGACCTCGGGGAACGGTCTTATGGGCTGCGCACGCACCCGGCAACGGGCGCGTGCGCATGTCTGCCTGCGGCGACGGTCGGGAGGCCGGATCAGCCCGGCGGCTTGCTGCCGGGATGCCGGCGGCGGTTCGCGCGGCGGCGCCGGATGGCAAGCAGGGCGGCCAGCGCCGCACCCATCACCGAAAGCGTTGCGGGCTCCGGCACCGGCGCCGGCGCCGACGTGTCGAGATAGGCGACCCCGCCATCCGCCAAGGCAAGATTGTCGATCGGCAGCACGCCGAGCGCCCCGGCGTCGATATAGTCGGTGCCCGTCGGCACCAGCGTCTCGAACACGGCATAGCCGGCAAGGGCGTCCAGCAGCGTCGGGCCGCTGCCTGCGGCAATCGCCGCGGTGCCCAGCGTGCTCAATGCCTGATCATAGCCGCCCCCACCGTTCGGGTCGGCGCCAAGCGTCGGATCCAGCAGCGCCTTGCCGGTCAGATTGACATACAGCAGCGCATCGTAACCGCCGAAATTGTCGGCATAGCCGATGGGGCCGATATGCTCACGGATGATGGCGCCCAGCGCGTCCGCCGGCTTGCTTGCTTCGATGGCGCTGAAGTCGGCGGACAGAGCGGTGACGCCGCTCAGCAGGCCGTACGGGCTGGCGCCGCCCTGAAGGTTCGGAATATACGGCGTCTGCACTGCTGTCGGGACCGCCGGGCCGATGGCGGGCGGCGGGGCGACAAACGGATTGCTGCCGAGCGGGCCGCTGAAGCTGCTGACCGTGGCGCCGCCGATATGGCCGGGCGTGCCGCCGCTGGCGTCGGAGGCGAGCAGCAGCCGTCCGTTGCCGCCGATGCTGCCGCCCGCGCCGCCGGCGGTGTTGACGGCGGACGCGCCGGCGTTGAGCACCGAGGCGGAGAGCGAAACCGTGCCACCCGCCCCGCCGCCGCCCGCGCCGCCGGTGCCGCCGGTGCCGCCGGTGCCGCCGGTCCGCCCCATGCCGCCACCACCCCCGCCGCCGCCGCCGCCGCCGCCAAACGTCTGAACCGTAAGACCTGGCGTCGATACATCGACACTGGAGCCGCCCAGACCACCGGCCTGCCCGGTCGTGTTATTGGGACCGCCGCTGCCG
>JAKAZX010000390.1 GCA_021826485.1 Pseudomonadota bacterium
AGCCGGCGCTGGCCGAATTCCTGCGCGCCTGGCAGCCGGCGCATCCGTTCAACCCGCGCGCCGGGCTGGAGGACCTCTGATGCGCCTCGCCGCCGTGATCACCCTGGTGCCCGAGGTGAGCGCCGAGGAGCTGGCGGACTGGATCGGCCGCGGCTGGGTGCTGCCCGCCGGCGAGCCGCCGGACTGGCGCTTCGCCGAGATCGACGTCGCCCGCGTCCGCCTGCTGCGCGACCTGCGCCACGCGCTGGCGGTGGAGGAGGAGACGCTGCCGCTGGTGCTGTCGCTGCTGGATCAGGTCTACGACCTGCGCCGCGCCCTGGCCGCCGTGCTCGGCGCCGCCGGCACGCTGCCGCCGCCGGCGCGGGAGGCGCTGCTGGCGGCACTGCGCAGCCGCCTCGGCTGACCTGGATCAATGCCGTGCAGCCGCCGGCATGGTTCGCTCGCGACAGAACATCGAGGGGCAACCGCCATGAACGCCGCCGCCATCATGACGCATGACGTCGTCACCGTGCCGCCCGACATGCCGGTGCCGGACCTGGTGAAGCTGCTGCTCGCCCGCGGCATCAGCGGCGCGCCGGTGGTGGACAAGGACGGCGCGCTGGTCGGCATGGTGACTGAAGGCGACCTGGTGCGCCGCGCCGAACTGGGCACGGCCCGCAAGCGCGGCGGCTGGGCTGCCTTCTTCACCGGCACCGCGGTGCTGGCGCGCGAATATGTCCGCAGCCACGGATTGCTGGTCAGCGACATCATGACGGCGGGTGCCGCCGCGGTCGGGCCGGATGCCACACTGGCGGAGGTCGCGGACCTGATGGAAAGCCGCAATGTGCGGCGCGTGCCGGTGGTCAGCGACGGCCACGTCGTCGGCATCGTCAGCCGCGCCAACCTGCTGCGCGCCTGGGCCTCCCTGCCGAAGGAGGCAGCGCCGGTCGCCGCCAACGACACCGCGATCCGCGATGCGCTGCTGGCCGAACTGGCCGAGCAGCACTGGAGCCGCCGGCCGGAGAATACCGTCGTCGTCAATGACGGCGTGGTGCATCTCTGGGGCCTCGCCGCGACCGAGGAGGAGAAGCGCGCGCTGGAACTGGCGGCGATGCGCACCCCCGGCAGCAAGGGGGTGGAAAGCCATATCGTGGTGCTGGAGGCGGAACCCTATCCGCTGCTGCTGGGCGCCTGAGCGGCGAAGCGGGCGATCTCGCCCGCCACCGCCTCGATCAGCTTGGTCCAGCCGCGCGGCTCGGGCTGGCGGAACAGCCGCAGGCTTTCGTAATACACGCTGTCGGTGCGCGCCATCAGCCAGCGCCAGTCCGGCGCGTAGGGCAGCATGATCCAGGCCGGCCGCCCCAGCGCGCCGGCGAGATGGCCGAGCGAGGTATCGACGCAGACCAGCAGATCGACGTTCTGAAGGATCGCGGCGGTATCGTCGAAATCCTGGATCT
This sequence comes from Pseudomonadota bacterium, assembly GCA_021826485.1. Lineage (GTDB taxonomy): Bacteria > Pseudomonadota > Alphaproteobacteria > Acetobacterales > Acetobacteraceae > JAFKFJ01. Next base: position 1,437 of record JAKAZX010000390.1, read on the forward strand.
GCGGGTCGAGCACGTGCAGCGGCGCCGCCCCCTGCCACTGCGCCGCCTGCGCCACCGCCGGCCCCTTCTGCAACGCCAGCAGCGCGATGCCGGGGATGGCGCCGAACGGCGCCAGCATGTCGAGCGAGATCGAGCGGTTGCGGTCGTTGTTGTGGGTCGGCCGCCCGGCCCAGGCGATCGCGATGCGCTTCAGCCCCGGCGCCACCAGCCCGTCCAGCCGTTCCTTCCACGCCGCCGCCCGGTCCGGCAGCGGGTGGAAATACGGCCCGTCCCGCGGGATCGTCTCAAGCCGCGTGCCGGCGAGCCTGGGCAGGCCGGAGAACGGGCAGTACGCGGCGAAGGCCGGGCATTCGTCCCAGCGCGAGAAATAGGTGGGGCCGGGGAAGTGCCGCTCCAGCAGCGGGCGCATCTCGGCACTCGTCGCCACCACGATCTTCGGGCAGCGGGCGATCGCCCAGGGCAGGAAGCGGGCGAACATGATGACGTCGCCGAAGCCCTGGTCGGCGACCAGCAGCAGCCGCTCTCCCTCCGGCAGCGGCTGGCCGTTCCATTGCGGCCGGTCGCTCTTGGGCATCAGCGGCTGGGCGCCGGAAATCTGATAGCGCCACTCGTATTCCTCCCACCCTTCCTGAAGATCGCCGATCAGCAGCAGGGTCTGGCCGAGGCGCATATGCGCCTCCGGCAGGTCGGGCTTGAGTGCGATGGCGCGGCGCGCGGCGCGGATGCACAGATCGGTCTCCAGCCGCTCGTAGCGCAGCATCGCCTCATTGAAATGCCCCACCGCGTCGGTCGGTGCCAGCGCCTGGGCGCGGCGGATCATCTTCAGCCCGTCATCGAGCCGGCCGAGCAGGCGATAGACTTCGGCGAGGTTGCAGAGCTGCCGTGGCGCGCCGGCCCCGGCCTCCATCGCCTGCTCCATCAGCGCCGCCGCTTCCTCGCCGCGGTTGCGCTTGAAGGCGATGAAGCCCTTGAGGTGCAGCGACTCGCCGTGCCGGGGCGCGGCGGCCAGCACGTGGCCCAGCAGCCGCTCGGCAGCGTCGTAGCGGCTCGCGTCGATATATTCCCGCACCACGGTCAGCAGTTCGGCGACCGGAATCGGGACCGCGGCAGGCGCGGCGGCGGGCGCCGGCAGCTTCTGGGCGGCACTCATGCGGCGTCTCGGCGGCAATCCATCGCGGCGGCGTTCCCTCGCGCGTTCGTGTCCCTGCCTACACGAAGCGCGCGTGCGGAACCAGCGTGCCGGCGCGGTCAGGCGGCGCGGCGGGGCCGCAGCGCCGGGGGCAACTGGCGGGCGGACTTGACGCGCGGGTAGGGCAGTTCTTCCACATCGGGGTTTGGCGGCGGCCGGTCGGCGGCGTTGTCGAAGCCGAATTCCGCCGCCGTCTCCAGGAAACTCTCCGCCGCCGCGCCTTCGGCCAGCAGCAGCGCGTGGGTCGCGAGTTCGACGTGATAATACACGAACCGCTCGCTGGCCGGCGGCACGCGGCGGATGCCGATGCCGTCCACCAGCGCCCCCGCCTGCACCAGCAGCCCGCCGAGCCGCACCGCATGGCCGGGCGAGACCAGCAGGTCGCGCCGCGGCAGCCCGCCACCCAGCGCGCCGGCGCGGATGCACACCGGCCACAGACGCAGCGGATCGCCGAACCCGCGCGCCAGCGTCTGCCAGCCCAGCCAGCGCACCGCCGCCACCCCGCCATCGGCGAGCAGGACCGGATCGCCCGGGCGCAGATCCTCCACCGCCACCTCACCCCCGGGCGTCGCGATCCGCGTGCCGGCCAGGAAGCACAGCGGGCTGGCGCTGGCGAAGGTGCCGCCGGCACCGTCGCTGGCGAAGCTCAGGCTGCTGGCCGTGGTGCCGCCGACATTCAGCGCCACCGTGTCGCTGCCGTTGCCGATGGTCAGCGTGCTGCCGCTGGTCGCCGTCGTCATGTGCCCGCTGACGAACGCCAGGCTGCGCAGGTCGAGCGTCGCCGTGCCGGCGAAATTGTCGAGCGTGTTGGCGAAGCTCAGGGCCGCACCGCTGCCCGACAGCGCCGCCGCATCCAGGCGCAGCACCGACGCCCCGCCGAAGTCGATCGCCCCGCCGCCGGCCGCCCCCGCTGCGGCCAGATCGAGCGTGCCGGCATTCAGCGTGGTGCCGCCGGTATAGGTGTTCGCGGTCGCCGCGTTCAGCACCACCAGCCCGCCGCCCGCCACCACCAGCGCCCCGACTCCGGCATTCGGGCCGGTGCCGCCCGATCCGGACTGATCGGCGATGTTGCCGCTGACCGTCAGCGTCTGCCCGCTGCCGGGGTCCAGCGTGACGCTCTGGTTGCCCTGGATGAACAGCCCGTTGCCGAACGCCGACCCGGCGCTGCCGCCGCTGCTGCCGGCGCCCCCGGCCACCGTACC
>JAKAZX010000391.1 GCA_021826485.1 Pseudomonadota bacterium
ACCGAGGCGGCGCACGCGGCGGTGATGGCTGCGGCCCAGGCCGGCGGCGGCACCTGGATGCTGCTGCGCGCGCCGGAGGGGCTGCGCGCCGCGGTCCCCGTGATCCCGCCGGAGCCGCCGGCGCTGGCCCGCATCACCGCGGCGGTGAAGGCGGCGTTCGACCCGAAGGGCATCCTCAATCCCGGCCGCATGTACGCCGGCATCTAGCCGCGAGGTTCACGCAACGGTCACGCCACTGCCGTTGACCGTATCCGCCAGGGATCATCCCCTTCCGCCCGGATGCAGAAGGGATGATACCGATGAAATTCCTCGTTCTGGCCGGGCTGCTGGTGCTGGCGGGCTGTGGGACGGTCGGGCCGAATGGCGGCACGGCGGCGAGCGGCATGAACCAGACCGGCGTTTCCACCGGCGCCGGCGGCGCGGGGGCGATGGGCAACGAACCCGCCCCTGCCCCCACCGGCAGCGGCGGCGGCAGCAGCAACCCGCAATAGCCACCAGCACCGGCCCCGCGCTTGGCAGCGGGGCCGGGAACGGGGACACTGTGCCCCGTCATGCAGACCAATTTCACCGCCGAGCAGTTGCGCGACCCCGGCATCGCCGCCTCCAACCAGGTCCTGCGGTCCTGCGTGCATTGCGGGTTCTGCACCGCGACCTGTCCCACCTTCGTGCTGCTCGGCGACGAGTTGGACAGTCCGCGCGGGCGCATCTACCTGATCAAGGACATGCTGGAATCCGGCCGCCCGGCGACCGAGGAGGTGGCGCGGCACGTGGACCGCTGCCTGTCCTGCCTGTCCTGCATGACCACCTGCCCGTCCGGCGTCCATTACATGCACCTGGTCGATCACGCCCGCACGGTGATCGAGCGGACCTGGCGGCGGCCCTGGCACGACCGGCTGCTGCGCCGGGTGCTGGCCGCCGTGCTGCCGCACCCGGGGCGGATGCGGGCGGCACTGCTGGCCGCCCGGCTGGGCCGGCCGTTCGCCGCGCTGCTGCCGCGCACAACCCCGCTCGGCAAGCGGCTGGCCGCCATGCTGGCGCTCGCCCCTGCCCGCCTGCCGCACCGCAGCGCGCTGGACGGGGCCAAGGTGCACCGGGCGGAGGGGGAGCGGCGCGCCCGCGTGGCGCTGCTGGCCGGCTGCGCCCAGCGGGTGCTGGACCCCGGCATCAACGACGCCACCATCCGGCTGCTGACGCGGCTCGGCGTCGAGGTGGTGGTGCCGGGTGGCGCCGGATGCTGCGGGGCGCTGACGCACCACATGGGCCGGCACGACGACGCGATGGCGAGCGCCCGCGCCAACATCGCCGCCTGGTGCGCCGAGGCCGAGGGCGACGGGCTGGACGCGATCATCGTCAACACCTCCGGCTGCGGGACGACGGTGAAGGATTACGGCTTCATGTTCCGCGACGAACCCGCCCCCTGGCGCGAACGGGCGGAACGGGTTGCCGCGCTGGCCGCCGATGTCACCGAGTTCCTCTCGCGCTTCGGCTACGCGCCGACGCGCGAGCCGCCGGGCCTGACCGTCGCCTATCACGCGGCGTGCAGCCTGCAGCACGGCCAGCGCGTGACCGACCCGCCGAAGGCGCTGCTGCGCAAGGCGGGATTCCGCGTCGTCGAGCCGGCGGAGGGGCATCTGTGCTGCGGCTCCGCCGGCACCTACAACCTGCTGCAACCGGACATCGCGACGCGGCTGCGCGCCCGCAAGCTGGAAAACCTGCACGCGACCCGCCCGGACCTGATCGCGGCGGGCAATATCGGCTGCCTGACGCAACTGGCCGGCGGCGGGCTGCCGACGGTGCATACCGTGGCCCTGCTGGACTGGATGGCCGGCGGCCCGCGCCCGCCGGAACTCGCCACCCTGGACGCACGCGCCTGACCGATGGACAGCACCCCGCTGCCTGAACCGCCGCCCCATCGCGCCGTGCGCCTGTCGAGCGACGCATTCGAGGCGGTGGAGCATGTCGTCTACATCGCGCTGGCGGTGCTGCTGTCGCTCACCGGGCTGCTGGCGCTGGGCAGCGCGGCGCTCGCCCTGCTCGGCGCGGTGCAGGACTGGAGCGGCGTGGAGCCGATCCTGCGGGTCATCGAGCGGCTGCTGTTCGCGCTGATGCTGATCGAGATCCTGCACACCGTCCGCGCCTCCATCCGCTCCGGCGCGCTGACGCCGGAGCCGTTTTTGGTGGTGGGGCTGATCGCCACCATCCGGCGGATGCTGATCATCACGCTGGAATCCTCGCAGCAGACGCAGGCGGCACACTGGACGCCGGAGAGCGAATCGCTGTTCCGCGCCGCGATGACGGAACTGGCGGTGCTGGGCGGGCTGATCCTGGTGCTGGTGGTGTCGATCCACCTGCTGCGCCGGCAGCGGACGGCGAACCCGTAGGACCGGTCAGGAACTGGGCTTACCTGCGTCGGGCGTTTTGGTGCTGTCTGTTGTGTTCCCGCCGGACGGCGATGCCGCGGGCTGGTTCGGCACCAGCGTCAGGTTGACCGGGCTGTCGTAATGATTGTCGGCGCCCGACGCGGAATCGATTCCCCAGCCAATCAGTCCACCGGCAACGATATTGCCGAATGTCGCCGACTGCACGCCGGAATGGTCGATGAACGACGCCTGCTGATAGCCGTCTTTGTCGCAGATGACCGTGATGTCGTATTTGGTCTTTGGTATGTTCGCTGACGCTGGAGTCTGGGCGATGCTGGCAATTGTCGCGCCCTGGCGCTGGATCGTGCAATGCGCGCCCGCCGGGTTGGTGTTGACCATCACCTCCTCGGACGTGCCGCTGATGATCGTCGCGCAGCCGCCCAACAGCAAGAATATGCCGCAAAGGCATGTCCGTTCGATCATCGCGTTCCCCCCATAACCAACACACGAACATCTTTGACATTTTTCTACTTACAATTGCGTGATCACGCAAGAGCCGGCCGGAGACGGTTGCAACCATGCCTGTCCCGGCGCGATGATCCGGGCATGTTCCGCCACCTGACCGTGGCCGTGCTGCTGGCCGCCGTGCCGCTGGTCGCCCCGGCGCGGGCGGAGACCCGCGCGCAGGAGCGGCAGGTGCAGTTGGATCGCATGTTCAAGGCGCTGCGCGCTGCCCCGGACGAAAACACGGCGGCGATGATCGAGGGGCGGATTCGTGCCTTGTGGCTGGAGCAGGCGACGCCGGCAGTCGCCCTGCTGATGGCGCGCGGCGACCGCGACATCGCCAATGATGCGTCCGCCGACGCGATCGAGGACTTCACCGCTGTGCTCGACCTGCAACCCGACTTCGCCGAGGGCTACGATCACCGGGCGGTCGCTCGCGCCACCGCCGGCGACTATGCCGGCGCGGTGCGCGATATCGAACAGGCATTGCAGCATGACCCGCGCAATTTCGCGGCGTTGCAGGGCCTGTCACGCATCGCCGAGGAGCAGGGCAACTGGCAGGGCGCGCTGGATGCCTGGCAGAAGGCGCTGGATATCGACCCGCGCACGCCGGGCGGCATCGACCGGCTGGAAATGCTGCAGAAGAAGGTGGAGGGCGAGGCGACCTGACCGCGCTCAGGCCGCCGCTTGCACCGGACGGAGCACGATCGCCCGACGGTCGAGCATGGCCCGCAGCCACGCCGGCACCTGCCGCACCGACCGGCAGCGCGGGTATGGCAGTTCCTCCGCCGCGTCGGCGGGCGGCGGCCGGTCCGCCAGATTGTCGAAGGCGAATTCGGCGACGCCGTCGAGAAAACTTTCCACCGCCGTGCCTTCCGCCAGGATCACGGCATGCGTGTCGAGCTCGACATGCCAGTACGCGATGACCGGCGGCAGCACCGCCGCCTCGCGGATCGTGC
>JAKAZX010000028.1 GCA_021826485.1 Pseudomonadota bacterium
GAGGCGCTGTACCGCCCGGAGATCTATGAATACCAGTTCGGCATGGTGCGCGGCTCCGGCGTGTGGGACGTGCGGCAGGACGCGCCGGCGATCGATGTGGACACCACCCCATGAGCACGAACGAACCCGACAGCACCGAGGGGGTGGCGGCATTGCAGGCGCGGCTGCGCGCGGTGCGCGACAAGCGCGGCTACCTGCTGCCGCATCACGGCCTGCTGGCGCTGGCCTTTCCCGACCTGCTGGCCGGTTACGATGCCGCCTATTCGGCGCTGGCGCTGGCCGACCGGGTGCTGTCGCACCACGACCGGGAATTCGTCTGGCTCGCGGTGCTGGCGGCGACCGACGAGGCGCTGGCGACGCACCACATCGCCAAGTTCCGCGCCGCCGGCGGCAGCGAGGCGGGGATCGAGGCGGCGTTCGCCGCCTGCGCCTGGGCGATCGGCGCGGCGGCGCATGATTTCGCCGCGCGCGACTGGGCGGCGCCGCTGGCACCCTGGGACCCGCATTCCGCCTATCTGCGCGGCGTGCGGCGGCTGGCGCCGCTGCCGCTCGTGCATCTGGCGCAGTGCGCGGTGCATGTCTGCCGCGCGCAATGGCGCGTGCTGGGCTGGCAGCTCGCTGCTGCCTATGCCGATGGGGTGGCCGAGGATGCGATCGCCGAGGCGCTGACGCTGGCGATGTTCCCCGGCAGCGTGCCGCGCTTCGTGCAGGGCTGCGAGGTGTGGCTGCGGCTGATCCGCGACGGCACCCTCCCCGCCTCGCCGCGCTATCGCGCCTGGGCCGATCTGGCCGGCCAGGGCGGCTACGGCGCCGCCACCTGATCGGGCGCCGCGAGGCAGCGCGCCAGCACGTCGAGCCGGGTGCGCGGCGGCGGCCCGCTCGCCGCCGCGGCGCCGTAGGTCAGCGCCAGCCAATCGAGGCCGAGCGGATTGTCCTCGGCCGCCGGCACCATCCAGGCGCCGCCGGTGGGCACGGCGAAATGCTTGCGCACCGTCGCCGTCACCAGCCAGACCAGATCGGCCGCCGGCGGCGGCGCGCCCAGCCCGCCGGTCAGCCGCGCCACGTCCTGCGGCGGCGTCGCCGCCACGTGCCGACGCTGCATCAGGTAGGAATTGCGCTGCACCGGCGGCGGCGCGCTGGCGCCGTAGCCCCAGAGCCTGATCCATTCCTTGCGGAACCCATCCAGATCGGGATTGAACCAGACCCGGTGCAGATCATCCTCCGCCGCCAGCCCCTGGAAATCGAAATAGTCATAGGGCGGGGCGTCGCCGGACAGCACCCGTTCGATCCGCCAGTTGGCATAATGCCGCACGCCGGGGATCGCGTTGAAGAACGGGTTGTCCACCCGCCGCAGCCAGGGCGTGTAGCCGCGCGCCTCGGCATCGGCGCCGGGCGTGTAGGCGATGAACAGCACCGCCGGGCAGGCGGCCAGCTCCGGTCCGGCGGTCATGCCGGCCCCGCTGCGTCGAGGAACGTCGCGAAGATGGCGGCGGCGCCGGCGATGAAGCCGGGATCGCCCCAGGGCGGCAGTTCGGCCGTGCGGGCGCCCGGCACCAGGGCGGCGACCTCGGCGAAGGAGCGAAACAGCATGTCCGACGGCGAGCAGGCGACCAGCACCGGCAGGCGCAGCAGCGGCAGGCGGTCGCGCTTCGGGTGGCGGAACGCGGCGCGGTAGGAATGGTGGTAGGTGCGCATCGCCTTCAGCACCTCGACCACGAAATCATGCAGTTCCCCGGCCTCCGGCAGGCCGTTCGGCAGGCGGCCGGCGGCGGTGCGATTGTAGTACGGCCAGAACAGGTACTGGTCGCGGCAGAAATGCCAGACTTTCAGCAGTTGCGTGCCCTCGGCATCGGGCGCGATCTCCCGCGCGTAGCGCTCCAGCATCTCGCTCTGCGCCGTCGCTTCATAGAGGCCCATGCCGTCGATGATCAGGCGGCGCACGCGGTCCGGATGGGCGATCGCGATCTCCATGGCGATGGAGGCGCCGGTATGGCTGCCATAGAGGTCGAACTGCCCCGGCAGCAGCGCATCGAGTGCGCCCCATGCCGCCTCGGCCAGCCGGAAGATGTCGGGCGCGGGCGGCGGCGGGTCGGAATCGCCGTTGCCGAGCGTGTCCGGCGCCAGCACGCGCCGCGACGGGGCGAGCGCGCGGATCAGCCCTTCGAGTTGCTTGGACGAGCCGGGGGACTGATGGATCATCGCCAGCGCCGGGCGGTCCGCATCGCTGCCGGCGGTGCGGTAATGCACCTGGCCCGCCGGCAGATCGGCGAAGCCGCGGCGGATCATGCCGCGCCACCGGCGCATTGCCGCGCCAGTTCGCCGCCCAGCCAGCGGCCGAAGGCGAGCGCGGGCGTGACGCTCATGCCGCCGACGAAGGCATTGCCGGACAGCGTGGCGCCGCCGATCGCCTCGCCGATCGCATACAGGCCGGGGATCGGCTCGCCGGCGCCGTCCAGCACCCGCAGCGCCTCGTCCACCGCGAGGCCGGCGGGCGTCTTGAGGATGATGCCGTGCATCCGCACCGCGCGGAACGGCGGCACCTCGATCGGGCAGGGCAGATGGCGCCGGCCCCAGGCATCCGCGCCGCAGGCCTGCCCGGCATTGTAGTCGGCGATCGTCGCCGTCAGCCCGGCCGCGTCGATGCCCGCGCGGCGCGCCAGTTCGCGCAGCGTCGGCGCGGTGGTGAAGGACGGATGCCGGTCCCAGGCGGCGGCCAGTTCGTCCTGCGTCCAGCCGGGCAGCATGGGCGGCGCGTTGCGCCAGACGGTCTCGTCGAACACCGCCCAGAAGGTCAGCCCCGGCTCGTTCAGCAGGGCGCGTTCGCGGGCGTCGACGCTCTCCACATCCTCCTGCACGAAGCGGCGGCCGTCGGGGGCGACGAACACCTCCCACGGCGGGCGGGTCTGCGGGGTCAGGCTGGGCAGGTGGTGCCACACCACCCGGCCGCTGCCCGGCTCCTCCTCGATCCCCGCGAAGGTGGGCAGCAGCAGGTCCGCGCCGCGCACGCGGGCGCCGATCGCCTCCGCCAGTTCGATACCGCGCCCGGTCGCGATCGGCAGCGCGGCGGTATACAGCGGCAGGCCGTTCAGCCGGGCGAACATCGCCGGATTGCCGCCATAGCCACCGGTCGCCAGCACCACGCGGCCGGCCCGCACCTCCTCCGTCTCGCCGGTCCCGGCATCGCGCAGCCGCACCCCGGCCACGCCGCCCTGCGGGCCGACGGCGAGCAGCCCGACCACCTCGGTCCGCAACCGCAGCGTGAGGTTCGGCCGCGCCAGCGCCTGATCGAGCAGCGGCAGCAGCACGCGCAGCACCGACCGCCCGCCATCGCGCCCCCAGTAGGTGCGCGGGATGCGGTAGGCCTCATGGAAATGCAGGATGGCCGGGCAGGCCGGGTCCATGTCGAAGCCGAGCGACATCAGCCAGTCGATGGTCGGGCCGCACAGCGCCACCGCCTTGCCGACCAGCGCAGCATCGCAGGTGTTCCGGCTGATGCGCAGCGCGTCCTGGTAATGCGCGGCCGGATCATCGGCGATGCCACGCGCGCGTTGCAGCGCCGTGTCCGCCCCGCTCATCTGCGCGGCCGAGACGTGCAACATGCCGCCGGGCCGGTCGGACTGTTCCAGCAGCAGCACGCGGGCACCACCCTCGGCCGCGGTGATCGCCGCGGGAATGCCGGCGGTCCCCGCCCCCACGACGATCAGATCATAGCGTTGCGGCATGAAGCGCCCCTGTCGCGACACCGATTAGCTGTTGGCGCGGATGCGCAACTGCGCTTTACTTGTGCCATCGAGCATACAGCTCGGCAAGCCGCCGCTGGCGCGGCAGGGCGGGGCAGCAGCCCTGTCGGGGAGATCAGGAGGCGCAACGATGACCACCATGCTGACCCGCCGGGCCGCCATCCAGGCCGCCGCGGCCGCGGCACTGCTGCCTGCCGCCGCGGCTGCGCAGAGCAAGCTGACCCTGCGTTACGCGAATGCCGGCAACGCGCAAACGCTGTCCAACACGTTCAACGCCAAACTGTTCGCCGAAGTGACCGAGAAGACCGGCGGGCGCGTCAACTTCACCATCTTCGCCGGCACGCTCGGCGGCGAGCAGAAACTGCTGGAGTCGATGGCGCTCGGCGGTCTCGACATGTACAACGGCGCCTATTCGGGCACGCGCGAGTTCGACATCCTGTACAGCCCGTATTTCTTCCGCGACGGCGCCCAGGCCGGCCGGGTGATGAAGGGGCCGCTCGGCACCAAGGCGTCGGAGGTGCTGCAGAAGCGCTACAATGCGCGGCTGCTCGGCGTCGGGCGGCTCGGCTCCTACAACCTGATGCTGAAGCAGCCGATCAGCAAATTCGCCGACCTGAAGGGGCGCAAGATCCGCACCGCGTCGATCGAAGGCTGCGTGGAAGGCGTGAAGTTCTTCGGCGGCGACCCGACGCCGATCCCGTTCGACCAGATCTACCTCGCCTTGCAGCAGGGCATCGTGGACGGCGTGCTGACCGCGCTGAACCCCGGCGTCTCCGGCAAGTTCTACGAAGTGTGCAAATACGTCGTCGCCGACGATTTCGGCCTCGCGCTCGACAAGGAGGTGATCTCCAACGCCGCGTGGCACAAGCTGAACGCCGCGGAGCAGAAGACGCTGCAGGACAGCTTCGATGCGCTGGAGGAGCCGGAATACTACCAGGTCGGCGTGCAGAAGAAGCAGAGCGATCTGGCAAGCTGGGAGAAGGCGAACGGCAAGGACAGCATCATCACGCTGGATTCGTCGAAGCTGTACGACGAGCTTGCGCCGCTGAACAAGCGGCTGGCCGATTCGGTGTTCGGCCCCGGCGCGTGGGAGATGGTGCAGAAAACCTGAGGTGATGGCGGTGAACGACCCGACGGAACAGCCGGAACAGCAGTTCTTCGCGGATCCGGCGATCGACCGGCTGGTGGCAATGGTGATGACGCTGGCCGCCGAACTGCACGTCACGAAGGACCGGCTGCGGTCGCTGGAATCGCTGCTGGGCCGGCGCGGGCTGCTGGATCGCGCCGAGCTTGACGGCTATGTTCCCGACGACGCCGAGCGGGCGGACAACGATGCCGAGCGTGACGCCTATGTGCGCGCGCTGATGCGGTGCGTGGTGGGCGTGCAGGCGTCAAAGGGCGCGCCGGCCGACCTGCTGCGCCGCTTCGGCTGATCGGGCGGGAGGAGACGACGCGATGGCCAAGCATCTGAGCGTGGACCGGCGCTTCGACGCGTACCAGGATTTCGTGCTGGCCTGCAAGCTGACCTGGACGCGCGAACTCTATCCGGCGCTGCATGCGCGCTACGACGACGAGCTGGCGTCCCGCCGCGCCGCCGGAGAGCCGCTGCCCAACAGCGTCGCGGCGGTCGAGGAACTGCTGGCCGACGATCCGCTGGCGCAGTATTTCGGCTGGTTCGAGCGGCATCTGCAACGCATGAAATACTCCGGCCGCCACGGGCTGGTGCCGCATTTCGCCGCCCACCGCGATGAGCTGGCCGGGGAGTTGCAGGCCGGCGCCGACAGCGGGCTGGTCGAACTCGATCCCGGCTTCGTGCAGCCGGACTACTACGTCGCGGTCGATATCCACCAGCATCCGGGCGGCGTCTGGAGCGACGAAGTGGCCGGCTACGTCTATGAGCGCGGGGCGCGCACCACCACGCCGCTGCTCGACCGCGATGCCGACCTGCATCACCGCTTCACCCGCGAGGTGCTCGCCCGCGCCCCTTCGCCGCGCCGGCTGGTCGATCTCGGCTGCGGTTTCGGCAAAAGCACCCGGCCGTTCTACACCGGCCTGCGCCAGACGGAGGTGACCGGCATCGAACTCTCCGCCCCCTGCCTCAAGCTCGCGGCGCGCACCGCGGCCGAGGATCAGGCGCGCAACGTGCGCTTCCGCCAGGCCGATGCCGCCGCCACCGGATTGCCAGCCGGCACGTTCGACGTGGTGACGAGCACGATGCTGCTGCACGAGATGCCGCCCGGGCACATCGAACGGACCTTGCAGGAATCCTTCCGCCTGCTCGCCCCCGGCGGAATTTCCATCCATCTCGACTTCCTGACCGACGACGACCCGTTCCGCCGCTACATCCACTACGGCCACAGCCGGCGCAACAATGAACCGTTCATGCCGCCGCTGAACGAGATGGATCTGGCGGGCGCCCACCGCCGCGCCGGCTTCACCGCGCTGGAAGTGCTGCCGTTCGAGGAGATGCCGGGCACGCTCGCCCCCGGTTTCGCCGCCTGGCGGTTTCCCTGGGCCATGATCATCGCGCGCAAGCCGGCGTGACGGCGATGGTCGATCCCTTCTACGTGCAGCCCGACGACGAACTGGCGGACATGCAGCCGCAACTGAAGCGCGCGCTGGCGCTGTCGGATGCGGATTTCGCGCGCCTGTCGCCGGAAGTACGCAACCTGTTCGCCGCGCGCCGCCGGCTCGGCCATTCCTGGCTCGACGATTACGAAGTGGTGGTGGAGATCGTCAGCAATCCCGGCGGCTGCACGTGCGGCGTTGCGCCGGGCCAGCGCATCGTGCTCAGCATGCGCCACGCGATCAAGCCGGAACTGTCGGACGCACCGCTGTGCGTGCACCTGCTGTCGCCGATTCTCGCGGTGTTCTACATGACCTTCGACCGCGCGTCGGAGGGGCTCAATCCGCTGACGCCGATCTGGCGCTTTTATGAATGCCCGCACACCGGGGAGGATGGCGGCGCCGCCAAGGCACGCTGCCGCGTGCACCTGCGCCGCGCCGACACGCACGAGCCGGTGGAGTCGCGCATCCTGCCGGGCACCGCCGGGTCGGCGCCATGAGCGGCGCGGAAATCGATATCGTCGCGGAAGTGACGCACGCCTCGCATTGCGCCAACTTCGTCCGCGTCGGACAGGAATACGTGTTCGACCTGCGCGGCGTGCTGGACCCCGCGCGCTCCACCGCGCCGCTCTGCCTCGGCATCATCGCGCGGCTGCAACCGGCGCTGCTGCTGGCCGCCGACCGCGAGGCGGAAGGGCTGGCGCCGATCAGCGAGCGGTACCGCAACTTCGACTGCTTCGATACCGGGATCGACCACGGCGGCACCGGCAAGGTGATCGTGCGCCTGTATCTGCGCCCGCGCGGCGCGGCATGAGCGACCGGCCGGCAGCCGGGACGCTGCCCGATCGCGTCATCTACCTGCTCGGCGCCACCGGGATGCTCACGCTGTTCGCCGTCATCATCTACGAAGTCGGGATGCGCTATCTGTTCAGCCGGCCGCCGCTGTGGTCGGTGGACGTGCCGAACCTGGTGTTCATCTGGCTGGTGTTCGTGGTGGTTGGGCTGACCACCAAGCTCGGGCCGCAGATCCGGGTCGTGTTCTTCGTCGCGCGCCTGCCACCACGGCTGCGCCGGGGGCTGGCAGTCGTGCAGCACCTCGCCGTGCTGCTCATGCTCGGCACCTTCATCTACCAGAGCCTGCCGATCATCGCGCTCAGTTCCAGCCAGACCATGCTTTCCACGGGCTGGCCCGGATCGGTCTATTTCTACGCCCTGCCGATCGGCAGCGTGGTGATGGCGTGGTACCAGCTCGGCGCGCTGCGGCGCCTGCTGTCGGGCACGGGCGGGCACGATACGTGATCCTGGCGGCGCTGGTCGTGCTGCTGGTGCTGTTCGTGCTGTCCGGCATGGAGGTCGCGTGGGCGATCGGCCTGACCGCCTTCGTCTGCATCTTCCTGTCGCAGTTCACCGACAACCCGCAGCCCTACGTCATCTTCGCACACGAGATGACGGAGGGGATCAACTCCTTCACCCTGCTCAGCGTGCCGCTGTTCATCTTCGCCGGCGAACTGCTGACCTTCAGCGGCGCGACGCGGCGGCTGGTCGATCTGGCGGCGGCGCTGGTCGGGCATTTCAACGGCGGCCTCGCGAACGTCGCGGTGACGGCGAACTTCATCGTCTCCGGCATGTCCGGCTCGGCGATGGCCGACGCGGCGGCCACCGGCGTGGTGCTGGTGCCGGAGATGGTGCGCCGCCGCTATCCGGTCGCCTATGCCTGCGCGGTGATCGCCTGCGCTGCCACGGTCGGCCCGCTGGTGCCGCCGTCGCTGCTGTTCATCGTGCTGGGCGCCGCGGTCGATCTGTCGGTCGGGCGGCTGTTCCTGGCCGGCATCGTGCCGGCACTGATCGTGTTCCTGGCGATGTATGCCCTGACCTGGCGGATCGCCCTGCGCCGCGGTTTCCCGCGGGAGCCGCGGCTGCCGGCGCGCCAGCGCGTGCGCATGGTGCTGCGCGGCCTGCCGCCGCTCGCCGCGCCCGCCTTCGTGGTCGCCAGCATGGTCGCCGGCATCGCCACACCGACCGAGGCCGCCTCCATCGCCGTGCTGTACACGCTGCTGCTCGGCGGCCTGGTCTACCGCACGCTGGGACCGCGGCAGATCATCGATTGCGCGGCACGCTCCGCGCTGGTCGCGACCGCGGTGATGCTGACCGTGGCCACCTCGCAGATCTTCTCGGCGCTGATGGTGCAGGAGCAGTTCGGCACGATGCTGACCGATGCCATGCTGTCGGTCTCGCACAACCGCTTCGCGCTGCTGCTGATGGTCAACATCATGCTGCTGGTGCTCGGCATGTTCATGGAGCCGCTGCCGATCGTGCTGATCCTGGCACCGCTGCTGACCCCGATGCTGCAATCGGCCGGCGTCGATCCGGTGCATTTCGGCGTGGTCATGGTGCTCAACCTGATGGTCGGGCTGATCCATCCGCCAGTGGGGATGAACCTGTTCGTGGTCTCGGCGATCGGGCGCGTGGAGCTGATGCGCGTGTTCGTCGAGTCGATCCCGTACATCGTGGTGCTGCTGGTGGTGCTGGTGGCGGTCACCTACATCCCGGCGCTGAGCCTGTATCTGCCGACCCTGCTGATGGGGCGGTAGGCTACATCCCGCCGCCGGGCAGCGCCTGGATGATCGCCAGCAGCGCGAAGCCCACCGCCTCGTCCAGCAGCACCAGCCCGGCCGCCGGGATCACGCCGATGCCGAGCGCGAGCCGCGTCGCATACCACTCGATCCACAGCGCCCAGCCGGTGGCGACCAGCCAGGCAGTCTGGCCGACGATGTCGGGCATGCCGAGCAGCGGCGGCAGGCTGGCGGCGACCAGCAGCAGGTACTGCACGACGTTGCACCAGTTCCAGGCGGCGATGAAGCGCGGCCACACTGGCAGCCGCCCCATCGCGCGGGCGATGAAGCGCGACAGCAGCGCGAACCCCGCCCAATCGATGGCATAGCCGAGCAGTTGCAGCGCGAAGCCGTGGGCCGCCTGCGGCGGCAGCCGCGGCTCCTGGGCCAGGCCGATCAGTTGCAGGCAGATGAAGGCGGGCAGGCAGATCGCGGCGGCCCAGAAGCTGCGCGCCGCCGCCTTCATGGCGGGCGCCTCGGGCGCGGCGACCAGCAGCAGCCCTTCCGCCCGGCCGCGCGCCAGCAGCATCGCGCCTTGCAGGCCGTTGCCAAGCTGCACGAGCAGGCCGTCGCCGTTCATCGCTCGCCCCCCCACGCGCCGGCCAGCAGCAGCGGCCCGAATGCCAGCGCCGCGGTGCCGAGATTGACCGCGACGACCACCAGCGCAGCGCGCCCGAGCGACAGCGCAAGGCCGCGCCGCGCCAGGAACACGTGCA
Source organism: Pseudomonadota bacterium (assembly GCA_021826485.1). Lineage (GTDB taxonomy): Bacteria > Pseudomonadota > Alphaproteobacteria > Acetobacterales > Acetobacteraceae > JAFKFJ01. The sequence goes on from JAKAZX010000028.1 coordinate 9,634, forward strand.
GCGCCAGCGCATAGCCGAGCGCCAGCAGCCCGGCCAGCGTCTCCGCCACCGCCTGCGGCACGCCGAGCGCGATCAGCACGCCGCTGCCCAGCACCGCCGCCATCAGCGCCGGCGGCATCACCCATTGGCACCATGTCGCCGCCACGGCATAGCGCAGCCAGCCGGCGGCGCGGCCCCACCACAGCGCCAGCCCCTGGGACAGCACCGGCGGGGCCAGCAGCGCGACCAGGGATGCGAGCAGTTCCACCGCCGCGCTGCGCGCGCTGTCCCCGGCCAGCGCCAGGCCGCCGCCGACCAGGGCGAAGGCGATCCACGGCGCGAGCGCGTTCAGCAGCCCGACCGGGGAGGCATCGAAGGCGGCGAGGCCGTCGGCGCGGAACCGCGCCAGTTGCGCCACCCCGGCGGCGGCCGAGAGGCTCATACGTCAAACTCCGCCAGCACCGCCGCATAGGCATCGGCCAGCGCCCGCAGCTCGGCCACCGGCACCCGCTCATCCACCTGATGCATGGTGGCGCCGACCAGCCCGAACTCCGCGACCGGGCAGTAGCGGGCGATGAAGCGCGCGTCCGAGGTGCCGCCGCCGGTATCCAGCCGCGGCTCGACCCCGGTTGCCGCGGCGATGGCGCGCCGCAGCCGCGCCACCTGCTCCCCCGGCTCGGTCAGGAAGCTTTCGCCGCTCAGCGACGTCGTCACCTCCGCGCGCTCGGCGTAGCGCGCCACCGCCGCGCGCAGCCAGGCGGCGAGGCCGGCGCCCGTGTGCCGGTCGTTGAAGCGGATGTTCAGCGCCGCCGTGGCCCGCGCCGGCACCAGATTGGCCGTCGGGTTGCCGACATCGACGCTGGTCACCTGCAGGCTGCTCGGCTCGAACCATTCGCTGCCGGCATCCAGCGGCAGGGCGGTCAGCGCCGCCAGGATCTGCACCAGCCGGTGCACCGGGTTGTCGGTGCGGTGCGGGTAGGCGACATGGCCCTGCGTGCCGTGGACGGTGATCTGCGCGGTGATGCTGCCGCGCCGGCCGATCTTGACGACCTCGCCGAGCCGCGCGGGGTTGGTCGGCTCGCCCACCAGGCAGAAATCCGGCACCTGGCCGTTCGCCGCCATCCATTCCAGCACCCGCGCGGTGCCGTCCACCGCCTCGGCCTCCTCGTCGCCCGTGATCAGCAGGCTGATCGAGCCGCGCGGCGCGCCGCGCTCCAGATGCCGGGCGGCGGCGGCGACGAAGGCGGCGATCGCGCCCTTCATGTCGCAGGCACCGCGGCCGTGCAGCACGCCGTCGCGCACCGTGCCGCCGAACGGCTCCTCCTGCCACCCGGCGGCACCGGGCGGCACCACGTCGGTATGGCCGGCGAAGCAGAAATGCGGGGCGCCGCTGCCGATGCGGGCGAACAGGTTCTCGATCGCGCCGAACCGCAGCCGGTGCACGGTGAAGCCGAGCGGCACGAGTGCCGCGGCCAGCACGTCCTGCGCGCCGGCATCGGCGGGGGTGACGCTCGGGCAGCGCAGCAGCGCCTGCGCGAGCGGAACGGGATCGACGCTCAATCGCGCAGCAGCTCGTTGAGCGAGGTCTTGGCGCGGGTCCGCGCATCGACGCGCTTGATGATGACGGCGCAGGCCAGATTCGGCCCCGGCGCGCCATCCGGCAGCTTGCGGCCGGGCAGCGTGCCCGGCACCACGACGGAATAGGCGGGCACCCGGCCGACGAACACCTCCCCGGTCTCGCGATCGACGATCTTGGTGGTGGCGGACAGGAACACGCCCATCGCCAGCACGCTGCCGCGCTCGACGATCACACCCTCCACCACTTCCGAGCGCGCGCCGATGAAGCAGCCATCCTCGATGATGACGGGATTGGCCTGCAAGGGTTCCAGCACGCCGCCCAGGCCGACGCCGCCGGAGATGTGGCAGTCCGCGCCGACCTGCGCGCAACTGCCGACGGTCGCCCAGGTGTCGACCATGCTGCCGCGGCCGACATAGGCGCCGATATTGACGAAGCAGGGCATCAGCACGACGCCGGGCGCCACATGCGCGCCGCGCCGCACCACCGCCCCGGGTACCGCGCGGAAGCCGGCGCCGGCGAAGCGGGCGGCGTCCCAGCCGGCGAATTTCATCGGCACCTTGTCGAACACCGGCGCGCCGCCGGCGCCCGGCATCGGCGCGCTGTCCTGCAGGCGGAAGGACAGCAGCACCGCCTTCTTCAGCCACTCATGCACCGTCCAACCGCCATCCGGCCCGGGGGCGGCGACCCGCGCCTCCCCGCTGTCCAGCCGGGCGAGCGCCTGCTCCACCGCCGCGCGGTCGGCGGCGGCGACGCTGTCGGGGCGCAGCGCCTCGCGGCGGTCCCACAACGCCTCGATGGTGTCCCGCAATGCATCGGACATCGGCCCGCCCCCTTCGCGCGCGCGGACCATGCGCAGCCACCCGGCGGGTGTCAATCGCAACCGCGGGCCGGGGGTAACGCAACATTTACGTGCCCAGCGCGACGCTCGCCGCCCGATCACGGGGACGGGCGGTGCGCATGACGAAAGCGGCGGCGGTGACGTTCCTGCCGGCGGCCGACACGCTGGCCGGCGCGCTGCTGGACAGCCGGCAGCGCTGGCGCGACCTGGTGACGCTCGCCGCCGACTTCGCGTTCGAGACGGACGCCGCCGGCCGCTTCGTGTTCGTCGCCCCCGACCCCGCGCTCGGCTGGCCGGCGGCATCGCTGCTCGGCCAGGACGCGGCGCGGCTGCTGGCCGATCCGGTGCCGGCGGACGGGTTCGACCCGTTCCGCCCCGCCGCGCCGGCGCGCTGCCGCCGGGTGTGGCTGAAGCGGGCCGATGGCAGCGCCGCCTGCATCAGCTTCGCCGTCGCGCCGCTGCACGACGCCGCCGGCACCCGCGGGGCCGGCCAGGACGTCACCGAAGCCGAGCGGCGGGAGGCGGCGGTGGCCCGCGCGCTCCGCCGGGCGGAGGTGATCGACCACATCCTGGCGCGGATGCGCACCGAGGTGATGGCGCCGCGCATGATGCAGGCCGCGCTGGCGCCGCTGGCCCCCGCCACCGGCAGCGAGGCGGTCGCAGTGGTGGACGTGATCGGCGACGGCATGGCGCCGCTGCTGCTGCACGGACACGGCACGCTGACGCCGCCGGCGCTGACCGCCGCCGCCGCGGCCCTCGCCGCTGCCGCCGCCGGCGGCGGGCCGGGCATGGCGGAGGCGGCGGACGGCCGCCGCCTGCTGGCCTGCACGGCGGAGACGCGGTTCGGCGAGCAGATCGGGCTGGTGCTGTGCCGCGCCCCCGCGGGCCGCGACTGGGACGGCGATGACAGCGCCCTCGCCGCCGCGGCGGTCATGCTGATCCGCACCATCCTGGAGCATGAATCGATCCAGCGGGAAATGGCCCGGCAGGCACGCACCGACCCGCTGACCGGCCTGTTCAACCGCCGCGCCTTCATGGACGAACTGGCCCGCCACATCGACCGGCTGGAGCGGGACGGGCTGCCCGGCGCGCTGCTGTTCATCGACCTTGACCACTTCAAGGCGCTGAACGATTCCTGCGGCCATGACGCGGGCGACGAGGCGCTGCGGCGGACCGCCCAGTTGCTGCGCAACAGCACCCGACCGACCGACCTGATCGCCAGGCTGGGCGGCGACGAGTTCGCCGTGTTCCTGGACGGCGCCGACGAATTCTCGGCCGCCGAGCGGGCCGAGCAGCTCCGCGCCACCGGCCCGCAGGCGCTGGCCGAACTGACCGCGGGCCGCAGCGCGCGGCTGACCATGTCGATCGGCATCGCCACGCGCTGGGCCGGACAGGGGGAGGATGTCGAATCGCTGCTCGATCGCGCCGATCAGGCGATGTACGCGGTGAAGCGCGCCGGCCGCGGCCACTGGCGGGTGGCCCGGGCGGGAGAGCACGAGTGAACGGTGCCGCCGCGCGGTCGGCCCCGACCGGGCCGTCCGCAACACTGGCCGAGGCGGCGCGGGTCCGCCTGGGGGCCGCGCGCGACACGCCCGCCGACCTGCTGGCGGCCCTGGCGGCCGACCCGTCCGTGGTGGTGCGCGCCGCCGTCGCGATGAACGCGGCCGCCCCCGAACAGGCCCATCGCGTGCTCGCCGCCGATGCCGACGAACGCATTCGCAGCCTGCTCGCCCGGACGCTCGCGACCCTGATCCCGGATGTGCCGCGCCAGGACCGCTCCGCCCTGGCGCAGCACGTACTCGCCACGCTTTCCATGCTGGTGGAGGACGAGGCGGAGCGGGTGCGCAGCGCCATCGCCGAGGTGGTGCGGGACATGCCGCAGGCGCCGCGCGAGCTGATCCTGCGGCTGGCACAGGATTGCGCAGTGCCGGTCAGCGAGCCGGTGCTGCGCCTGTCGCCGCTGCTGGGCACGGAGGACCTGTTGGCGCTGCTGGCCGATGCCCCGAGCCCGGCCACCGCCACCGCGATCGCCCGGCGGCCGAATCTGGCGGCATCGGTCGCCGATGCGATCGCCGCGACCGCGGACAGCGCGGCGATCGCTGCGCTGCTGGCCAACACCTCGGCGGCGATCCGGGAAGCGACGCTGGATGCGCTGATCCTGCGCGCCGCCCAGCACCAGGACTGGCATGCGCCGCTGGTGCATCGCCCGGCGCTGTCGGCGCGCGGCGCCAAGGCGCTGTCGGAGATCGTGACGACCCAACTGCTGGGCGTGCTGGCCAGCCGCGGCGATCTGGACCCGGAGGTGACGCGGGAATTGCAGCACCGGCTGGCCGAGCGGCAGCACGCCGCCCCGCCGGCAGCGCCGGGCACGACGCCGGAGGCCGCGCTGCATCACGCCCAGGCGCTGCACCTGGCCGGACGGCTGGACGAAGCGAGCCTGCTGGCCGCGGCGGCGCAGGCCGACATCCGGCTGTGCGCCGCCCTGCTGGCGGTGGCGGCGCGCGTGCCGGTCGCGGCGGTGGAGCGTGCCGCCGCGCTGCGCAGCGCCAAGGGGCTGGTGAGCCTGATCTGGCAGGCCGGATTTTCGATGCGCTGCGCCGGGCCGATGCAGGGGTTGCTCGGCCATCTCGCGCCGTCGCAGCAGCTCGTCGCGACCGAACAGGGCGGCTTCCCGCTGGCGGCGGAGGAAATCCGCTGGCAGGTGGAATTCCTGCTGCATGTCGGGGCCTGAGCCGCGGCGGACGGTCGCCGCGGGCGATTCACCGGCGCGTCAGGCGGACGCCCTCTCATACCATGTGCGCGTGCGGCGCAGGATGGCGACCACCGACAGCATCACCGGCACCTCCACCAGCACGCCCACCACCGTCGCCAGGGCCGCGCCGGAGCGGAATCCGAACAGGCTGATCGCCGTCGCCACCGCCAGTTCGAAGAAATTGCTCGCACCGATCAGCGCGGATGGCCCGGCGACGCACCACGCGACGCCGAGACGGCGGTTCAGGACATAGGCCAGGCCGGCGTTGAAATAGACCTGGATCAGAATGGGGATCGCCAGCAGGGCGATCACCCCCGGCTGCTGGACGATCCGGCTGCCTTGCAGGCCGAACAGCAGCACCAGCGTCAGCAGCAGCGCCGCCAGCGACACCGGGGAAAGCCAGCGGAGCGTCGCGCCGAGCGCAGCCGCGCCGCCCTTCGCCAGCAGCGACCGGCGCCAGAGTTGCGCGACGATCACCGGCACGACGATGTACAGTACGACCGACAGCAGCAGCGTGTCCCACGGCACGGTGATCGACGAAAGCCCGAGCAGCAGCGCCACGATCGGCGCGAATGCCAGCACCATGATCGAATCGTTCAGCGCCACCTGGGACAGCGTGAAGCCTGGGTCGCCCTCCACCAGGTTCGACCACACGAACACCATTGCCGTGCAGGGCGCGGCGGCCAGCAGGATCAACCCGGCGACATATCCGTCGATCTGGTCTGCCGGCAGCAGCGGACGGAACAGATGGTCCAGGAACAGCCAGCCCAGCAGCGCCATCGAGAACGGCTTGACCAGCCAGTTGATCGCGACGGTGGCGGCAATGCCGCGCCACTGACGGCCGACGCGGCCGAGCGCGGCCGGGTCGATCTTCAGCAGCATTGGGATTATCATCAGCCAGACCAGCACGGCGACCGGCAGATTGACCTGCGCCACGCTGGTCGCACCCAGCCGGCGGAACAGGTCCGGCGCCACCTGTCCGAGCGCGACGCCGGCAATCATGCACAGCGCGACCCAGAGTGTCAGAAAGCGCTCGAAGCCGCCCAGCGACGGTGCGGCGGAGGGTGCGGCGCCGCGGGCGGAGGCGGCGGCTTCGCTCATGACCGGCTTCCTTCGACCGGGCGGCCTTCGGCATCCACCACTTGCGTTCCATCCTCCTTGGCGAACGGTCCGCGCTGGCGTCCGGGAAGCAGCGCGAGAACGGTCTCCGACGGACGGCAGAGCTTCACGCCGAGCGGGGAGACCACGATCGGGCGATTGATCAGGATCGGATGCACGATCATGGCGTCGATCAATTGGTCATCGGACAGGGACGGATCGTCCAGATGCAGCGCGTCATACGGCGTGCCCTTGCGGCGCAGCACGTCGCGCACGGGGACCGCCATGCGCGCGATCAGCGCCGCCAGTTCGGCGCGCGTCGGCGGCGTCTTGAGGTATTCGATCACCAGCGGCTCCTCGCCGCTGTTGCGGATCAGGGCGAGCACGTTGCGCGACGTGCCGCAGGCGGGATTGTGGTAGATCGTGATCATCGGCCGATACACTCCAAATCCGCAGCCCCGCCCCCGACGATGCAGGCCGACGCATCGCCCTGGCAGCAATTCTCGGTCAGGTAGCGCATCAGCGCGTTCATCGCGCCGAATTCCGCGGCGTAGATCAGCGACCGTCCGTCGCGCCGGAAGCGCACCAGGCCAGCATGCTTGAGCTGGTTGAGATGGAACGACAGCGTTGCCGACGGCAGTCCGAGGCGGTCCCCGATCTGCCCGGCCGCCATGCCGGACGGCCCGGCATGTACCAGCGTGCGGAAGATGTCGAGCCGGGATTCCTGCGCGAGCGCCGCCAGGGCGGCAGCGGCGTCTGATCTCTCCATATCTCCAGTATAATGGAAATTTTGGGTGGGGCAAGGTACGGCCGGCGCTCCGTGCGCCGACCCGCATTGTCCGCCCAAGCGGCGCCGGCTAGGATTCCACGTTCCCGTGAATCCGGGCCGGAGGGACCATGCCGCGTCACGCTGCCTTCGCCGCGCTTGCCGCTGTTTCCGTGCTGTGCTGGCAGGGGCGTGCCCGTGCCGCCGAACCGCCGCCGCCGGAAGCCTGCATGAAGCCGATTCCGCCCGGCTCGGCCGATCCGGTCGTGCGCGACGTGCATTTCCACGTCACCTCGGGCAGCCCGCTGATCTCCATCACGCTCTGCATCGCCTCGGCCAAGCCGAACGTGCTGCAGGGCGCGGCCGCCAATGTCGGTGTGTTCAGCCATGACGGCGTGCTGATAAACTATGCCGGCCAGGGCTACACCAATGTTGCACCGCTGGAGAATCCCGCGGCCGACGGGCCGAAGCTGGTGCTGATGTACGGCGTGGCGATCGAGGTCGATCCGAAATACGGCCAGAATTTCGCGACCGACACGGTGGTGGCGCTGACCACCGTGGCCTGCGCGAAACCGCTGCCCGCCTGCGAGCCGGGGGCGCAGCAGACCGCCACTTTCCTGCTGCCGGTGCAGATCGACCAGGACCTGCCCGGCGGCGGGAAGCCGGCGAAGCCGTAGCGGCCGGGGCGCGTCAGCCGAACCGGAAGCCCGACAGCGCCTTGCCGGCCAGATGTTCGGCATAGACGTGCCGCCCGACATCCGCCCCGGCGGCGCCGGCGGCGACCATCAGCGGGATCAGGTGCTCCTCCTCCGGATGGCAGTCGCGGGCGTGCGGCGCGCGGGACCATTCGGCCAGCAGCGCATCGCGCCGCCCCGGCTCGGCGGTGGCGGCATCTACCAGCCAGTCGTCGAAGGCGACCGATTCCGGGTTGCCGCGCCCGCTGAACAGCATGCGCAGATTATGATAGCTCATGCCGGAGCCGACGATCAGCACGCCCTGGTCGCGCAGCGGCGCCAGCGCCCGGCCGATCGCCAGATGCGCCGCCGGGTCCATCCCGGCTTTCAGGGACAGTTGCAGGACCGGGATATCGGCGTCGGGGAAGGCCACCTTCAGCGGCACGAACACCCCGTGGTCGAAGCCGCGCCCGCCGTCCTCCGCCGTGGCGATGCCGGCAGCCTCCAGCAGCCGCCGCACCTCCGCGGCCAGATCGGGCGCGCCGGGCGCCGGGTAGGTCAGCCGGTAGGTGTGCTCGGGGAAGCCGTAATAGTCGAACAGCAGGCCTGGATGCGCGGCGGTGTTCACCGTCGGCACCGGCGCCTCCCAGTGGCCGGAAATGATCAGGATGGCGCGCGGGCGCTGCGGCAGGGAGGCCGCGATGCCGCGCAGATAGGCCTCCATCTTCACCCACATCGTCGGATTGGCGGGCGGCGGGTCCATGAAGAAGCACGGCCCGCCGCCATGCGGGATGAACAGGGTGGGCTGGCGCCGGGCGTCGTCGCTCATGACTGGGGACCTCCGATTCTGGCGCGCATATGGGCACACGCGGCCGGCCGGACCACGGGGCAAATGTCGATCCCGGCCATCGATCCGTTCGATGGCCGCTCCCGCTCAGTCCGGCAGCGCCACCGGGCCGAAGTGCGGCACCAGATGCAGGGCGTCGCCGGTATAGGGGTGGGCGCGCGCCACATCCTCATCCAGTTCAACGCCCAGGCCGGGCGCGTCGGGGACCAGCACGTAGCCGTCCTGCCAGCGGATCGGCGTCTTCAGCAGCCTGGCGTGGAAGCCGCCCCAGGTGCCGATGCTTTCCAGGATCAGGAAATTCGGGATGCAGGCGGCGAGCTGGATGTTCGCCGCGCCCTCGATCGGGCCGCAATAAAGATGCGGGGCGATCTGGGCGTAATACGCCTCCGCCATGCCGGCGATCTTCTTCGCCTCCAGCAGTCCACCGACGCGGCCCAGCGCCATTTGCAGGATCGAGGCGGCGCGGCATTCCAGCACGCGGGCGAACTCGTATTTGGTCGCCAGCCGTTCGCCGGTGGCAATCGGGATCGTGGTCTGGCGCGCGACCAGCGCCATTTCCTCCGGCTTCTCGGGGGGCACCGGCTCCTCGAAC
>JAKAZX010000392.1 GCA_021826485.1 Pseudomonadota bacterium
CCGGCCTTGTACGCCGCCTCGATCGCGCCATCGAGGCCGGTGGAGGACCCAGCGATCGCAGTGATGATGCTGCACTTCTTGTCGATGAAGGCGCGGATCTGCGCGATCTGCCGGCTGGTGTCGTTGTTCGAGTCGGATACCTCGAACTCCGCGGCCCAGCCCTGCGCCTTGGCCGCTTCGACCAGCCGGCGCAACTCGTTGGTCACCGACACGCGCCAGGGATTGCCCTGGTAGGACTCTGAATGGCACCAGCGCCACGGCTTCGCCGGCGGGGTGAAGCTGTCATAGGCGGACGGCAGCGGCTTGCTCGCCGCGCCCTGGTACAGCACCGCCAGATCGGACGGCAGGGAGGCAACCGCATCCTCCGCCCGCGCGCCCGGCGCCGCCACTGCCAGCATGGCCGCGACCGCTATGCCCTGCGTCCACCGCATCGGACCGCACCGCATGATCTTTTCCTCCCTGCCCTGCCCGGCTGCTTTGCCGGGTCGGCGCAGGGCGTATCATAGGTGAATGGAAAGTTCACCAGGGAATTTGCGGCGCTCAGTCGTCCTCGCTGCCATGCCATCCCTCCACCCCGCCCCAGCCGCCGCCCCAGCCGAAGGCGGGCAGCATGCCGTAGCCGCCGAACCGGTCGCCCGCGCCATAGCCGCCATCGCCACCATAAGGGCCGGTCGGCAGCATGCAGCCGGCGAGCGGCCCGGCGGCGAGGGCGCAGGCGAACAGCAGGGCGAGGCAGCGGCGGGAGTTCGTCATCGGGTCCGTCCTGTCGGTGACATGGTTGCAGTCTCCGCCTAGCACGGCGCCAGCTTCCGGCGTAGCCACCGGGCTATCCGCCGGCCAGCAGCCGTGTCGCCGCCGCACGCACCCGCCGCGCCACCGCTTCCGGCCCCAGCGCGGCGGTCAGCGCGGTCATCGGCACTTCCAGCGCCAGCGGACTGTCCGCCGGCAGATGCGCGAGGATGGTGCGGATGTCGATCTCCCCCTCCCCCGGCGGCAGCCGCTCGGCGCGGCCGGCATGCAGCAGTTCTTCGGTCGTGTAGGCCGGGCGCACCGGGGCGTCGGCGACATGGGCGAACGGCAGGCGCGCGGGCGGCACGCGATCGAGATCGGCGGTCCGGCTGCGGGAGCGGTCGAAATGCAGCGTATCGACCAGGATGCCCAGCTCCGGCCGCCCGGCCGCCGCCACCAGCCGCATCGCCGCGGCGAGGTCGGGCACCACCGTCCAGGGGAAGAATTCCAGCACCGCCGACAGGCCGTACCGCCCGGCCAGGTCGCTCACCGCCGCCAGCCGGTCGGCCAGCCGCGCCAGGTCCGGGTCGTAGGGCGCGGTGATCACGTGGCGGGCGCCCAGTTCGGCGCCGGCGGCCATGAACCCTTCCAGCCCCGCCACGTCGAGGCCCGGGGTGATGCGGACGAACTCGATGTCGAGCACGCCGAGCCCGGTCGCCGCCAGCGCCGCCAGCGTCTCCCGCAGCATCGCGGGATCGTCCATCAGCGGATAGCCGGGCGAGGTGTCCGTCACCCCGATCAGGCGCAGGCCGACGCGGTCGTAGCCGGTGCGGGCGGCCACCCGCACCATCTCCGGCGGCGGCAGGCCGAGCACCGTCAGATGCGCGAGCGAGATGGGTCGTGTCATGGCGGCTGCCCCCCGTGCGCGGCCGGTTCCTCGGACTGGTAGCCGGCGATGCCGGCGGCATGCCGCGCGGCGATGTAGCCGAAGGTCATCGCCGGGCCGAGATTGATCCCGCCGGCCGGATAGTGCCCGCCCATCACGCTCGCCATGTCGGTGCCGGCGGCATAGAGGCCGGGGATCGGCACGCCGGCGGCGTCCAGCACGCGGGCCTCGGCATCGGTGCGCAGGCCGGCGAAGGTGGCGAAACTGCCCGGCACCACCTTCACCGCATAGAACGGGCCGGGCGCGATCGGCGCGACGCACGGGTTGGGGTGCTGCGCCGGGTCGCCCTGATAGCGGTTGTAGAGGGTCGATCCGCGGCCGAATTCCGGGTCCTCCCCGCGCGCGGCGTGGCGGTTGTATTCGGCGACGGTGCGCGCCAGCCCGTCGGGGTCGATGCCGCAGGCCCGCGCCAGCTCGCCGATCGTGCGGCCAACCTTGAGATAGCCCGAGCGGATATGCGGCGCGACCGGCAGCGGCGCCGGCCGGGCGTAGCCGAGGCCGTAGCGCCGCTGGAAGGCGCGGGAGCAGATCAGCCAGGACGCGGCCTCCTGCCCCTTCGGGGTGGCCCGCAGCAGGGCGGCGACATAGTCGTGATAGCCGTTGCCCTCGTTGCAGAACCGCCGCCCGTCGGCCAGGACGCCGATGATGCCGGGCTTGCCGCGCTCGATGATGTGGGGAAAGCGGCCGGTGCTGCCGTCCGGGAACGGCACCAGGGAGACCGGGCACCACGCGCCGGGGGCGGCGAGCGACGTATCGAGGCTGCCGCCCGCAGCCTCGCCCAGCCGCACGCCGTCGCCGCTCGCCGCCGGCACCGCCAGCGTCCAATGCTGCTCGCCCGCCGGGAACAGGGCTTGGCGGCGCGCCGCATCCTGCGGGAAGCCGCCCGCGGCCAGCACCACGCCGCGCCCCGCCCGCACCGCGACCTCACCCGCCGGCCCGCCCAGCACCGCGCCGCGCACCCCGCCGGCATCGCGCAGCAGCCGGAGTGCCGGCGATGCCGCGCGCAGCTCCACCCCCAAATCGGCCGCCGTTCGCAGCAGCCGGCCGACCAGGGCGAGGCCGTTGCGCAACTGCATGCCGCGCCGGTACGCGGCCAGATCCAGCAGGTGCCGCCCCAGGCGCCCCGCCACGTACAGCGCGGCGGCGGGCGAGCGGGTGACGGACATGAACGCCCGCAGGTCCGGCCCGGCCTGGATGGTCATGCCGAGGAACGTCGTCTCCCGCAAAGGCCGGCGCAGCCGCCGCACGAGGTCGCCGAGGCCGCGCGCGTCGTACGGCGCCGCGATCACCGACCGCCCGCCGCTGCCCGCCCCCGGCAGGTCGCTGTAGGTGTCGGGGATGGTGGTGCCGCCCTCGAAGCGCAGCGCCGTATGACGCTCGAAGAACGCCACCATGCGGGGTGCGGCCTTGAGGAACGCGGTGACCCGGGCCTCGTCGAAATTGTTGCCGAGGACGTGGCGCAGATAGGTCAGCGGCGCCGCCGCGTCCTCCTCGATTCCGGCGCGGCGGGCGAGCGGGTTGCGCGGCGCCCAGATCCAGCCGCCCGACCACGCGGTGGTGCCGCCGAACACCGCCTCCTTCTCCGCCAGGATGACGTTCAGCCCGTGCCACGCCGCGGTCACTGCGGCCGACAGCCCGGCGGCGCCGGAGCCGATGACAAGCAGGTCACAATCGAGCGAAGCCACGGGCGTCGTGGCGCTGTCCGACGGGGAAGCGGACGCGGGCATGGCACCCTCCACGGCCGGCCGAAACCAAGGGCCGCCGCACCATGCGGTCCCCCGGGCGCGCTCGTCCAGAGCACATGTCCGCCCACCGGAGAGGGTTGCGAGGACGTTTTGCCACGGTTGACAGGATTGATCGGTGCGCGCGACTTGTACACGCACGCAATGGGAGGGATGGCGATGCGTTTTGACCGTGGTCTCAGACTTGGCGGTGTGCTGGCCGCCGCCGCGCTGACGGTGCTGGGGGCGCGCCCGTCCCACGCCGCGTACATGGATATCGTGGATACGCGGTCCGCGATCAATTACGGCGCAACCAACACCTGCGGCGACTACTACACGTGGTCGTTCAACGGCGGTGCGGGCGTCGAGCCGGCCAATACCTGCTTTGGCGGATCGCCGATCAGCGGCACG
>JAKAZX010000393.1 GCA_021826485.1 Pseudomonadota bacterium
GCCTCGGCCTCGCCCGCGCCCTGCTGGACGCGGTCGGCCGGCCGGTCGCCGGGCCGTCCGCCAACCCGTCCGGCCGGGTCAGCCCGACCACCGCCCGGCACGTGCTGGACGGGCTGGCGGGGCGCATCGCGGCGGTGCTGGACGGCGGCCCCTGCCCGGTCGGGGTTGAAAGCACGGTCCTGGACCTGAGCGGCCCGGCCCCCGAGCTGCTGCGTCCCGGCGGGGTGCCGCTGGAGGCGATCGAGGCAGTGGCCGGGCCGGTCGGGACCGGCCCGCAGGCGGTGCTGCGCGGCCCCGGGATGCTGGCGTCCCACTACGCGCCGCACCTGCCGGTGCGGCTCGGGGCGACGCGGGTCGGGGCGGAGGAGGCGCTGCTGGCCTTCGGGCCGCCGCTGCCGGGGGCGGGCGCCGTGGTGCAGTTGAGCGCCGCCGGCGACCTGATCGAGGCGGCGGCCAACCTGTTCGCTGCGCTGCGCGCGCTGGACGCGAGCGGCCTGCGGGGGATCGCGGTCATGCCGATCCCCGCGCATGGTCTCGGCCGCGCCATCAACGACCGGCTGGCGCGGGCGGCGGCGCCTAGGCCGAGATGACGCTGCCGAACAGCTCCCACCCCTTGCCGGTCCAGCGCTGCAACTGCATCGCCCGGATCGGGTGGAAATTGGTCGGGCTGGTGTTGATGCGGATGCCCGGCAGCAGCACCGGGATGTCCAGGTCCTTCAGATTGGCCGCCTGCTTCATGACGTTGCCGCGCGACAGGTCGTTGCCGCACTGCTTCAGCACCTGCTCCATCGTCATCGACACGCCGAAGCCATAGGTGTGGTTGTTGTCGGAGATGTCGGCGCCGGGCATGTATTTCTTCATGAAGGCCAGCCATTCCTGCATGCCGGCATCGTTCGCCCATTTCGGGTCGGTCGGGTCCTTCTGGTAGGCGCCGGTGATCATGCCGGCCGCATTCTGCTCGCCCGCCGGCTTGATGACCGCGCCGACCGAGACTGAGACGTTGGTCATGAAATGCAGCGGCTTCCAGTTCAGCTCGGCGATCTTGCGGATCGTCTGGGCCGCCCATTTCGGCGTCGCCGCGGTCACCAGCACATCGGCGCCGGAGGATTGCAGCGTCACCGCCTGGCTGTCGATGGTGGGATCGGTGGTCTCGTAGCTGGCTTCCTTGACCACCATTTCCCCGTATTTCGCGCCGAGCCCGTCCTTCAGCCCGAGCAGATAGTCCTTGCCGAAATCGTCGTTCTGGTAGAGCACCGCGATCTTCGATTGCGGCTTTTCGTTCAGCAGGTATTTCGCGTAGATCGCGGCTTCCGTGCGGTAGCTCGGCTGCCAGCCCATGGTCCACGGGAAATGCGCATAGTCGCCCCATTTGTCGGCGCCGGTGGCGACGAACAGTTGCGGCACCTTGTGCGCATTCATGTAGGCGCGCACGGCCGACTGGCAGGGCGTGCCGAGACCGTTGAAGATGAAGGCGACGCCGTCCTGCTCGATCAGCCGGCGCGTCTGCTCGACCGTCTTGGGCGGGCTGTAGGCGTCGTCGAGCGAGATGAAGTCGATCTTGCGGCCGTTCACGCCGCCCTGCTCGTTGATCATGTTGAAATAGGCGGTATCGGCATTGGCAATCGCACCATAGGCGGAGGCCGGGCCGCTGTGCGGGTTGGTGTTGCCGAGCTTGATCGCGCCGGCGGTGACGCCGGGCGCGTCCTCGGCATGCGCGCGCAGCACCGGCGCCACCGCCACCAGCGCCGCGGACCCGAGCAGAGTTCGTCTATTCAGCATGTGCGGTACCTCCCTGTTGCTTGGCCAGCATCGATGGCGGCTTGTGCCGCCGCCATTGGAACCCGGCGATCAGCCGGCGGAACCCGCCGGCAACCCCGCCCGGCATCACGAACAGAATCGCCACCAGCAGCGCGCCGTAGAACACGCCCGGCGCATTCTTGTTGACCTGTTCGGCGAGCAAAGGCGCGAATTCGACGAAGGCAGCGCCGATCACGGCGCCGGCGAGCGACCCGGCGCCGCCGACCACGAGGCCGACGAACAGCGCGATCGACAGTTGCGGCTGGAAACTGTCCGGCGCCACGAACTGCACGATGATGGCGGCGAGCGCGCCGGCGATGCCGGTGAACAGCGCGCTGATGGCGAAGGCGCGGGTCTTGATGCGGGCGATGTCGATGCCCGCCGCCTCGGCCGCCAGCGGCTGGTCGCGCAGCGCCACCATCGCGCGCCAGGTGCGGCCGCGCAGGATGTTGTGCGCGAAGGCGAACATCAGCACCGCGACCGCGAGGGTCACCAGATAGAGATACTGGTCCTGCGACAGCGGCAGGCCGAACGGCACGTCCGGCGCGGTGACGACGATGCCCTGCACGCCGCCGGTAAGCTGTTCCAGCGCCTTGGCGCGCAGCATCTGCGGCACCGCGACGGCGAGCGCGAAGGTGACGAGCGCGAGATACGATCCCGACAGCCGCAGCGCCGGCAGCCCGACGGCGAAGCCGAGCGCCGCGCAGGCGATGCCGGCAACCGGCAGCGTCGCCCAGAACGGCCAGCCGAAATTCGTCATCAGGATCGCCGTCGCATAGGCGCCCACGGCATAGAAGGCGCCGTGGCCGAGCGACACCTGCCCGGTGGTGCCGGTGACGACCACCAGCCCCATGATCGCGACCGCGTACACCGCCGTCTGCGCCAACTGGAACAGGTGGTAGCCGCTGAACAGGAAGCCGCAGGCGACCAGCGCCGCGATGCCGAGCAGCCGCATGAGGCCCGGCATTCCGATCATACGCGCGCCACCACCGCGCGGCCGAACAGCCCGGCCGGTCGCAGCACCAGGACGACGGTGATGATCACCAGCGCCAGCGTCAGCTTGAGGTCGGTGCCGACCAGATAGGCACCGCCGAGATTCTCGATCACGCCGACCGCGAAGCCGCCGATGACGGCGCCCGCCGGATTGTCCGCCCCGCCCAGCAGCGCGCCGGCGAAGGCATAGAGCAGGATGCCGAGCATCATGTTCGGATCGAGGAACACGATGGGTGCGACCATGATCCCGGCGACCGCGCCGAGCGCCGCGGCGAGGCCCCAGCCGAGCGCCAGCGTCCAGCCGACGCGGATGCCGACCAGCCGGCTCGAATCCGGATTGGCCGCCGCCGCACGCATGGCCAGGCCGAGCCGCGTGAAGCGGAAGAAGCAGTAGACGAGGCCGAGCACCAGCAGCGTCACCCCGGTCATGCCGACCTCGTGGCGCGACAGCATGCCGCCCAGCAGCGCGCCGCCGCCGGCCCCCTCGAACGGGCTGGGAAAACCTTTCTCGGTGAAGCCGAACAGCCAGCCGGACAGGGCGTTGAAGATCAGCAGCAGGCCGATCGCGACGCCCACGGTGCCCAGCCCCGAATGGTCCGCCAGCTTGCGCAGCAGCAGCCGTTCCAGCGCCACGCCCATGACGAAGGAAAACAGCAGCGTGGCGGCGAAGGCGATCCAGTACGGCAGCCCCGCCTGGATCAGCGTCAGCGCGACATAGGTGGAGAAGGTCGCCATCTCGCCCTGGGCGAAATTGATCTGGCGGGTGGCGCGATAGACCATTACCAGCGCCAGGGCGAGCGAGGCGTAGATGCCGCCCGTGGCAAGGCCCGAAAGTGTCTGGTGCAGCAATCCCGTCATCCGTTCAGTATCCCAGATAGACGCGGCGCACCTGCGCGTCCGCGCCGATGCTGGCCGCAGCGCCGGCGAGCGCGATGCGGCCGGATTCGAGGATGCAGGCGTGATCGGCGAAATCCAGCGCCAGCGCGGCATTCTGCTCGACCAGCAGGAT
>JAKAZX010000029.1:0-9201 GCA_021826485.1 Pseudomonadota bacterium
CGGCACGGCAACGTCAACGTGCTGACCCGCGACGCCCCCACCTCGCGCCTGGCCCAGGGGCCGACCGCCCATACCGCGACCGTGTTCGTGGAGCGGTTCGCCGGCCCGGCCCCTTCGGTGCGGGCCTTCGAACCCCCGAACCTGGAAGACCCGAAGCAGCAATGACCACGGCAGAATACTGGGCCCGGCAGCGCGTGATCATCACCGCCGGTGCGAGCGGCATCGGCCTGAGCATCGCCACCGCGCTGCACGCGCTCGGCGCCAGGATCTGGCTGTCCGACATCGACACCGCGGCGCTGGCGGCCGCCCGGGACGCGCTGCCCGGTATCGCCACCATGGTCTGCGACGTGGCCGACGAGGCCGCCTGCGGCGCCTTCGTCGGCGCCGCGACGCAGGCGATGGGCGGGCTCGATATCCTGGTGAACAATGCCGGCATCGCCGGGCCGGCCGCCCCGGTGGAGGCGATCGCGACCGAGGACTGGGTGCGCTGCTTCGCCGTCAACGTGCACGGCCAGTTCTATATGGCGCGCGCCGCAATCCCGCATCTGAAGCAGAATGCCGGCGGCTCCATCATCTGCATGGCCTCGGTCGCCGGCAAATACGCCTTCGGCCTGCGCTCGCCCTACGCCGCGTCCAAGGCGGCGGTGATCGCGCTGGCCCGCGCGCTGTCGGTGGAACTCGGCCCGCATCAGATCCGCGTCAACGCCATCGCCCCGGGCGTCGTCGCCGGCGACCGGATCAGGCGGGTGTTCACCGACCGGGCGGCGAGGCGCGGCATTTCCTATGACGAGATGGCGGCGATCGCGCTGCGCGCGGTGTCGATGAAGACCATGGTCGATCCGGCCGAGATCGCCGATCTCGTCGTCTATCTCGCCGGTCCCTCCGGCCGGCCGATCACCGGGCAGGTCATGCAGATCTGCGGTGGACTGGAGTATACCGAATGAGCACCGACACGGCGGACCGCAACCGCGTCATCATCACCTGCGCGGTCACCGGCGCGACCCATACGCCGACGATGTCGGAGTATCTGCCGACCACGCCCGACCAGATCATCGAACAGGCGATCGGTGCGGCGCGCGCGGGGGCGGCGATCATCCATCTGCATGCGCGGGACCCGGAAACCCGCCGGCCGACCCCCGATCTCGGCATCTGGCTGCACATCCTGCGCGCGATCCGCGCCGAATGCGATGCGGTGCTGAACATGACGACCGGCGGATCGACCTTCATGAAGATCGAGGAGCGGCTTCATGCGCCCTCGACCGCTTCGCCGGAACTGTGTTCCTGCAACATGGGGTCGATGAATTTCGGCACCTACACGATGATCGAGAAATACCGCGGCAAGTGGAAATACGACTGGGAAGAGGACTATCTGGAAGCCTCCCGCAGCGCGATCTTCCGCAACACCTTCGCCGATATCGAGACCATCCTGGCGACCATGGGCGGCGGCGGCACGCGGTTCGAGTTCGAGTGCTACGATGTCGGCCATCTCTACAACCTCGCCCATATGCGCGATCGCGGCCTGGTGCGCATGCCGATGTTCCTGCAACTGATCACCGGCACGCTCGGCGGCATCGGGCCGGGGCCGGAGAATCTGATGTTCATGAAGGAGACGGCCGACCGGCTTTTCGGCCGCGACGACTACCGCTGGTCGGTCCTCGCCGGCGGGCGCCATCAGATCAACATGGCCTCGATCGCCGCGGCGATGGGCGGCAACGTGCGGGTGGGGCTGGAGGACAGCCTGTACGCCGGCCCCGGCCAGCTTGCCCGTTCCAATGCCGAGCAGGTGACGATCATCCGCAGCGTGATCGAGGACCTGAGGAAGGCAGTCGCCTCGCCCACCGACGCACGGCGCATGCTCGGGCTGAAGGGCGCCGACAAGGTCGGATTCTGACCGGCCGCCCGCCACGGATCGGAGACATCAAGCCGGCAGCGGCAGATTTCGTCGTCCCATCGTCCGGCCACTCGGTGAAAAGGAGACAAGATGAAACGGCGCGATTTCCTCAGCCTCAGCGGTGCCGCTGGCGCCGGCCTGATGCTTCCCGTCTCATGGGCGCATGCCGACACGCGGGCCGACAGCCTGCGCGTGCTGAGCGACGGCGCGGCGAATTCGCTCGACAGCTTCTCGCCCGGCGTCAACCGCAATGCGATCCAGGTGACCTGGAACGTCTACGACCGTCTGGTGCGGTTCGCCTACAAGCCGCGCCCTGACGGCATCGCCTATTACGACTACTTCGACATCGAGCCGGAACTGGCCGAGAGCTACCAGGTGGCGGACGACCGGAAGTCGATCACCTTCCGTCTGCGCAAGGGCGCCACGTTCCATGACGGCGCACCGGTGACGGCAGCGGACGTGAAGTTCTCGCTCGACCGGGTGGTGGCGAGCCCGATCGGCAAGTCGCAGTTCTCCACCGGCTCGATGACCGACCCGAAGCAGTTCGTCGTCGTGGACGACCTGACGTTCCGCATCGACCTGCCGCAGCCCGATCGCTTCGCCCTGCCGAACCTGGCCCTGACCTATCCGATCATCGTCAATTCCAAGCTCGCGCTGAAGCATGCGACGCCGGACGATCCGTTCGGCTCGAAATGGCTGATCAACAACGAGGCCGGCGGCGGCGCCTACCGGATCGCCCGTGCCACGATGGGCGAAAGCATCCTGTTCGAGGCGTTCGATGCCTGGAAGTCGGGCAAGGTGCCGGCGATCCGGCGGGTGCTGTGGCAGACCATCCCGTCGCCGGAAAACCGCGTCGCCGCGCTGCTGCGCGGCGATGCCGACGTGGTGCAGGACCTGCCGCCCAAGGACGTGGAGCACCTGGAGCACAGCCCGAAGGTCAAGGTCATCAGCGTGCCGACGACGGAGTTCCAGTTCATCGGCATGAACAACCAGATGCCGCCGTTCGACAACGTCAAGGTGCGGCAGGCGATCGCCTATGCGCTGCCGTATGACGCGATGATGGCGACCGCGCTGTACGGCCACGGCGCGCCGCTGTTCGGCGGCACGCCGGGGGCCCCGACTTCCAGCAAATTCCCCCAGCCGCTCGGCTATTCGACTGACCTGGAGAAGGCGAAGGCGCTGCTGGCGGAAGCGGGCATGGCCAGCGGCTTCGACACCACGTTTTCCTACGATCTGGCGGGTGCCACCGTCGCCGAGCCGGTGGCGCTGCTGCTGAAGGAGAACCTGGAGAAGATCGGCATCCGCGTGACGATCAACAAGGTTCCCGCCGGCCAGCTCGGAACCCTGCTGCAGGACAAGAAGGTTCCCTTCTTCTTCGAAGGGTCGATCGCCTATCTGGCCGATCCGGACTACTTCTTCCGGATCTTCTACTACGGCGGCACGCGCTGGAACTTCGGTTCGTACCAGAATCCGGAATTCATCGAACTGGTCAAGAAGACCCGATACGAGACGGATCAGGCCGCCTACGACGCCGACGTGAAGCGGATGATCGAACTGGTGAAGCAGGACATCCCGATCATCCTGCTGTGGAACCCGGCGCTCGAACTCGGTATGTCGCAGTCGATCGAAGGCTACAGCTTCGCCTTCCACCGGCAGTTGGACTTCCGCCCGCTGCGCCGCGGCTGAACGGGCGGCGGCCTGCGGTCAGGCGGGCGCGACCAGCGGGCAGCCGAACTGCGCCGGCGGCGGATAGGCTTCCGGACTCGGCAGGGTGCCGATCAGGCTGAGCGCGTCCCACTTGTCCTGCCCGGGGCGCGGCGGCTTGACCTGCCAGGAATACATGGTGTGCGGCACCGAGCCGTTCGCCTGGATGCGGACGTCGCGGTTGTAGACGTCGTTCACCGGCAGCGCGCGCATCCTGTCCGCGACGGCGTCAGCATCCAGCGTGCCGGCATCGCGCGCCGCCTTCAGCCAGTGCAGCACGGCGGCGTAGGCGGCGGCGTTGTATTCGTCGGGCGGCTTGCCCATCCGGGCGGCGTATTTCGCCGACCATGCGCGCGTCTCTGCCGACTGCGCCCAGTAGAAGGAGTTGGTGAGCACCAACCCCTGGCAGGTCGCCTGCCCCAGGGCGACGATGTCGGGCAGGATCATCAGCAGGGTGGCGAGCCGCTGGCCGCGCTGCACGATGCCGAACTCGGCCGCCTGCTTGATGCAGTTCTGCAGATCGGTGCCGGCATTGGCCAGCCCGATGATCTTCGCGCCGGACGCCTGTGCCTGCAGCAGTTGCTGGGAGAAGTCCGACGTGCCGAGCGGCGCGCGCGCGCCGCCCAGGACCTTGCCGCCGGCGCGCAGGATGAATTCCTCCGTGTTGGCCTGGAGCGAGTGGCCGAATTCGTAGTCGGCGGTGATGAAGAACCAGGTGTCGCCGCCCGCCTTGGTGAGCGCCGTGCCGATGCCCTTGGCCAGCGCGTAGGTGTTGCAGGCGAACTGGAAGCCGTAGGGCGAACACTGCTTGCCGACCAGCGCGGTGGACAGCGGCGTGGTCATCAGGAAGATGCGCTTCTTCTCGCGCGCCACCTGCTGGATCGCCAGCCCCGCGGATGACCCGGCGCCGTCCACGAGCACCGTCACTCCCTCGTCGTCGATCCACTGCCGCGCCTGGGCGCTCGCGAGGTCGGCCTTGTTCTGGTCGTCCGTTTGCATCACCGTGACCGGGCGGCCGAGCAGCGTGCCGCCGAATTCCGCGACGGCCAGTTCCGCGCCCACTTTGCTGCCGGGGCCGCCGACATCGCGGTACGGCCCGGCGACGTCGCTGAGCAGGCCGATTTTGATCGGCGCGGACGCGGTCTGCGCCCGCAGAATGCCCGGTGTGAACAGCGGCGCGGCAAGCGCACCGATGGCGGCGCGGCGGGTGAGGGTGATCATGGGGCGATCCTGTAAACGCGGGCGGCGGTGCCCTGGAACAGCGCGGTACGCTCATCGGTGGAGGCGGCGGCGGCGAGACGCTTGAACGCGTTCCAAAGCACCGGATAGCTGCACATCGCCTTGTCGACCGGGAAATTGCTTTCGAACATGCAGCGCGATGCGCCGAATGCGTCGATGCAGGTCTCGATATAAGGCCGCCACGCGGTGGCGAGCATGTCCGATGACGGCGGTTCTGCATGCTCGTGGAAGCCGAAGCCTGCGACCAGCATGGCGAGGCCGCCGAGCTTGACATGGGCGTTCGGGCAGGCCGCGAGCCGCAGCATCGCTCCCCGCCACTCGGCGAACACCGCATCGCGCCGGTCCCGGTAGGGGCCGATGCCGAGCGGGCCGCCGACATGGTCGAGCACCATCGGCACGTCAGGGAACCGCTGCGCCAGTTCCACGAATTCATCGATCTGCGTGTGGTAAAGCCAGCCGTCGAAGCTCAGGCCGCGGCGTTGCAGTTGCGCGACCCCGGCATGGAATTCGGGCCGGCGCATCAGCGCCGCCGGCTCCGGCGGGGCGATGCTGGCGGTGAAGAACTCGCTTCGCGCGGTCAGGTGCCGGATGCCGCGGAACCGTCCCCGCCCGGCGGCGATATGCGCATCGAGCACCGGGCCGACCCGCTCGCCGAGCGTCATGTCGGCATGGCCGACGATGCCGGCGCAGACGCGCGTGGCAGTGTCGCGGCGCTCCGCCTGCTCGGCGATGGCGGCGACGAACTCGGTCTCCCCGACCGGCCGCAGTTCCGGCGGCCCGTCCTTGCGATACGCCCAGGCACACTGGGCGAATACCGTCGCGACGATGCGATGGCCGCTGCCCGTGTCGGCGAGCAGTTCATCGAGAAAATAGTCGCCGTGGCGGGACCAGAGATGGTGATGCGGGTCGATGATCGGCAGGTCGGGGTCGATGATCGGCTCCGCCCGGCGCGCGAGCCAGGCCGGGTTCGGTGCCGGGTGGGAGAACTGCGGAAGGCTCATGCCGCCAGCACCGGACCTTCGCCGACGATGGTGGTGCGGTGCATGACGCGGCGTTCGCGCGGATCGAAGGGCGTCACCTGATGCATCGTGCAGCGGTTGTCCCACATCAGCACGTCATCGGTCTCCCAGCGATGGCGGTAGACGAACCGCGGCTGCGCGGCAAACTCGGTCAGCTCCGCGATCAGCGCGCGACCGTCCTCGTCCGACAGTCCTTCGACGGCGTTGTTGTAGATCGGGCTGATATAAAGGGATTTCCGGCCGGTGACGGGATGGCGCCGCACCATCGGCTGCCAGATCGCCGGCATCGCCGCCTTCTCCTCCGCGGTCAGCGGCTTCAGCGGGCGCAGCGTGTGCATGTTGCCGAAATCGTGCCGCGCCCGCCGGCCTTCGATGTGCCGCCTGGTCGTTTCGGGCAGCGCCTCGTAGGCCAGATAGAGGTTGGTGAACTGCGTCTCGCCGCCGGTGCGGCTCACCTCGATGCCGTGCAGCAGGGCGCCGGTGCAGGGCACTTCGCGGTAGCTGCTGTCGGTGTGCCAGAGCTGCGCCAGCGCCACCTGCTGCGCGACCGGGTCGGACGGGTCCATCAGGGCATCGTTCTCATCGACGTTCGCGACGCGGAAGATCTCCGGCACGCGCTGCGAGCGGATGATTTTCTGATGGAAGATCTCGGGTTCCCCGAAATGCCGGGTGAATGCGACATGCTCGGCATCGGTGACGTGCTGCGACGGGAACACCAGCACCAGATGTTCCATCCAGATGTCGTGCAGCGCGCGGAAGGTCGCGCCGTCGAGCGGCGCGCGCATGTCGATGCCGTGGACCTCGGCGCCGAGCGCCGGATGCAGCTTGCGCACCGTGAGCGGGTCGGTCTGCATGATGTCTCCCTAAGCCGGTTGTTCGGCGAACTCGAAGCCCATTGCGCGGGCGTGGTAGAACAGGCCGCCGTCCTGCACGATCAGGAACATCGCCTGCGCGTTGCCGCCGTTGTGGTGCGAATGGACGGCAACCGGCGGGGTGATGCTGGTCGCCCATTGCGACCAGTCCTTGCGCCGTCCGTCCATGATGGAGAAGCAGCGGTCGCCGCGGATGATCAGGCTGATGGCCACCGCGTTGTGCCGGTGCGGGCGTTGCACGACGCCGCCGGGCAGCGAGTTCATCGCGACGGTCAGCGTCGGCAGCAGGTTGCGGCTGGCTTCCTGGCCCGCGGAGGAGAAGATCAGCGCCGATCCGGCGATCTGCTGGGTGCGGCCGATCGCATAGAGGCGGGCGATCTGGCGATCGATCTCGTCGGCGGTGAAGTGCACGATCTCGGTCGGCGCCGCTCCGGGCGCGGGCGGCCGAAGATGCTCGAAGGCAAGCTGCGGTTCGTTGGTGACGACCCAGAGCACCGCATCCTCGGCCGCGGCATGGGTCGCGGCGATGCCGCCGGGCAGCACGAACAGATCGCCCGCGCGCCAGTCCAGCAGCTCGCCGCGGCAGGCGGTGCGGCCGGCGCCGCGGATCACGTAGCAGATCACGCCGCTCGCCGCGAAATCGGCCGCCAGCGTCTCCCCCGCGCGGATGCGGGCGTAGCGCACCAGCACCAGCGGCGAGGTGGCTGGAAAGGTGCAGCCCAGCTCACGCGAAAGATCGCAGACGACGTAGCCGGTCGGCGCGTCCGCCGCCATCGCCGCCGCCGGTTCGTCGGTGAACAGATGGTCCGGCACCGGCGGCAACTGCACGTTGAACGCGTTGCCGGTGTTGAAGAACCGGCCGCGCGCCTCGGCGGCGCTGGCGGGTGCGCGGGCGTGCTGCACCGGCATCTCGGCAATCGTGCGCGGCAAGGCGGTGTCGCTCATGCGCTTCGCTCCCACCCGGACCGTTCATCGGCGCCGGGGCTTTGTCCTTGCGGCCGACGTAGGCCAGGCCGGGCGCTGTGTCAAGCGTTTGATTGAAACACTCGATTGACTGGCGGCGCGGTGCGGCGTTTCCTATGCTGCGCAGGCATTTACGCTGACGGATGAGGCATGCACGCTGCTCCCCGCCTGAAGAAGAAACCGCCGCCGGCGGAGCCGGGCGGCACCACGCGCGCGCGCATCCTCGACACGGCGGAGGCGCTGTTCGCGCGGGAAGGTCCGGCGGCGGTGACGCTGCGCGCCATCGCCGCCGCCGCAGCGGTCAACGTCGCCGCCGTCAACTACCATTTCGGCAGCAAGGACAAGCTGTTCGAGGAGATGTTCCTGCGCCATGTGGTGCCGCTGAACGAGGCACGGCTGCGCCGCCTCGCCGCCTGCACCGAGGCGGCCGGCGGCCGGCCCGATCTCACCGCGATCATCACCGCCTATGTCATGCCGGCGCTCGATCTGGCGCGCGTCACCTCGGCCGGGGCGCGGGCGATCGTCGTGCAGTATTCGCTCGGCCGCGTGCTCGCCATGCCGGCGGTCGATCGGCTGCTGGTGCGCTACTATGACAATGTGCGCAAGGCGTTCGTCGCCGCCCTCGGCCGCGCCGCGCCGCACCTCGCCGAGCATGAAATCGTCCGGCGCTATTACTGGATGGGCGGCAGCGTACTGGTTTCCCTCGCCGTGCCGCCCGGCATGGTGGAGGGCAGCGAGAGGCTGACCAGCCTCGACGCCCGCCGCGCCCGCGACGCCCTGGCCGGCGAACTGGTGACCTTCCTCGTGCAGGGATTCGGCCCCGCGTAGCGCCGCCGGCCGCCATGGCAGAGATTTTCGCCGGCACCGCTTGCCGTCCATTGGGAAGGCCGGCATACTGGTCAGTAGGAAGCGCGACCAAGAAGCGGAGACGCCATGCAGGCCCCCTACAGCCGCAGCCTGGGCGAACTGCTGGACGAGCAGGCGGGGCGGTGCCCCGATGCGCCGGCGGTGCTGCATGACGGCCGCAGCCTGACCTATGCCGCGCTGAACGACCGGGCCGCCCGCGCCAGCGCAGTGTGGCAGGGGCTGGGCGTGCGGCGGGGCGACCGCGTCGCGGTGCTGGTGAACAACCGGCCGGAATGGCTGGAACTCGCCTTCGGCGCTTGGCGGCTCGGCGCCGTGCTGGCGCCGTTCAGCACCTGGTCCACGCGCGCCGAACTCGATTTCCTGCTGGCCGATTCCGGCGTGCGCGCGATCGTCGCGCTGCCCCGCTTCGGGCAGGAGGATTATGCCGGCATCCTCCGCGACCTCACCGCCGCGCCGGGCCGCGCCACGATGCTGCTGCTCGAGGAATATGCCGCGGCGCGCGATGCCGCCCGGCCGCTGCCGCTGCCCGCGCCCGGTGACGGCGCCAGTGCCGGCGACGATGCAATCATCCTCTACACCTCCGGCTCCACCAGCCGGCCCAAGGCGATCGCGCTCGCGCATTATCTGGTGATCGAGAACAGATCGG
>JAKAZX010000029.1:9211-18648 GCA_021826485.1 Pseudomonadota bacterium
GTGACCGAGAACGGCTTCAACATCGGCGAACGCCAGGGCCTCGGCCCCGCCGACCGGGTGCTGCTCTCCCCGCCGCTGTTCTGGGCCTATGGCGGCGTCAACGCGCTGCCGGCCACCGTCACCCACGGCGCGGCACTCGTACTGCAGGGCCGCTTCGAGCCGGCCGAGGCGCTCGACCTGATCGAGCGTCACGGCTGCACCGCCATCTACACGCTGCCCGGCATGACCGATGCGCTGCTGCGCCATCCCGCTTTCGCGCGCGAGCGCACGCGCACGCTGCGCACGGGGCTCACCATCGGCAGTCCGCAGGACGTGATCCGCGCCGCCGAGCAGCTCGGCGCGGCCGAAATCTGCAACATCTACGGCAGCAGCGAGACCGGCGGGAATTGCTGCGTCACCCATCACCACTGGCCGCTCGAACGCCGCGCCAACTGCCAGGGCTTTCCGCTGCCCGGCGTCGCGCTGCGCATCGCCGCGGATGGCGGCGTGGAGGTCGGCGGACCCTACGTCATGCGCGGCTACATCAACGCCAGCGCCGCCCAGAACGAGACCGCGTTCACCGCCGATGGCTGGTTCCGCACCGGCGATATCGGCGCGCTGGCGCCGGACGGAACCTTCGTGTTCCAGGGCCGCGCCACCGAGATGATCAAGCGCGGCGGCATCAATGTCTCCCCCGCCGAGGTGGAGGACGTGCTGATGCAGCACCCGGACGTGGCCCAGGCGGGCGTGATCGGCGCCACCGGGCCGCGCGGCGAGGTGATCGTCGCCTTCGTCGTGCCGCGCGGCGATGCCTGCCCCACCGAGGATGCGCTGGCCGCGCATTGCCGCCGCCTCGCCTCCAGCTACAAGGTGCCGGACCGTTTCGCGATCGTCGGCGCGCTGCCCGCCACCGTCACCGGCAAGCTGCTGCGCCGCGACCTGAAGGCCGCGGCCGACCGGCTGATGCGGACGGGTGCCTGACCGTGGCCGAGGATGCCTGGGGCCGCTGGGGTGCCGAGGACGAGGTCGGGGCGCCGAACCTGATCGGCCCCGACCAGGTGCGGCTGGCGGCAAGGCTGGTGCGCACCGGCCGCGTGATCAGCCTGTCGCAGCCGCTGTCGGCGCGCACGCCGGTTCCCGGCCATCGCGCCGGCGTGCAGCATCTGATGGCCCGCGACGGCGGCGACTACGCCGCCGGCGCGAAGCGGCCGGGCGGCTTCCAGTTCGCCGAGGACGTGCTGATCCTGCCGCTGCACACCGGCACGCATATCGATGCGCTGTGCCACGCCTGGTGCGGCGACCGGCTGTATAACGGGTTTCCCGGCCATACCGTGCGCAGCACCACCGGCGCGCTTCGCTGCGGCGTCGAGAAGCTGCCGCCGCTGGTGACGCGCGGCGTGCTGCTGGACGTGCCCGCGCCTGGCGGCGCCATCGGCCGCGCCGATCTGCAGGCGGCGGCGTCGCGCGCCGGGCTGTCGCTGCGGCCTGGCGACGCGGTCCTGATCCGCACCGGCTGGCTGGAACGGCAGGGCGCGACGATCGATTTCACCGTCGAACCCGGCATCGATGCCGACGCCGCGCTGTGGCTGGCCGAAAGCGGCGCCGCCGTCGTCGGTGCCGACAATTTCGCCGTCGAGGTCCTGCCCTTTCCGGCGGGCGAGGTTTTCCCCGTCCATCAGTTGCTGATCCGCGACTGGGGCGTGCCGTTGCTGGAAGGGCTCGTGCTGCGCGAACTGGCCGAGGCCGGGGCCACAGAATTCCTGTTCATGGCGGCGCCGCTGCCGGTGGTCGGCGCCACCGGCAGCCCGGTGGCGCCGGTGGCCGTGCTGTGAACGCCTTCGTCGAGCAGGCGGTGCAGGCGCTCGCCGCCGGCCTGCTCGCCGGCTGCCTCTATGGCCTGACCTGCGTCGGGCTGGCGCTGATCTTCGGCATCATGCGCGTCATCAATTTCGCGCAGGGCGATTTCATGATGGTCGGCATGTATCTGGCGACCGGCCTTGCCGCGGTGCTGGCGCGGCTTGCCCTGCCCGATGCCGCAACGCCGTTCGTGGCGGCATTGCTGGTCGCGCCGGTGCTGTTCACCGCCGGCGCGCTGCTGCACCGGCTGCTGATCGCGCGCACCACCGGGCTGCGCGGCGGCACGGCCGCGCATCAGGCGCAGCTCGTGCTGACGCTCGGCATCGCGCTGGTGTTGCAGAACGGCGCGTTGATAGTCATGGGGTCGGCGCCGGTGTCGATCGTCTCGCCGCTGTCCTCCAGCGCGTGGGAGATCCCGCTGCGCTACGACGCGTTCAGCACCCTCTTTCTCAATCAGGGCCGCACCATCGGCGCGGTGCTGGCGGTGCTGGTGGCGCTGGCGGTGTTCTGGCTGATCGGCCGCACCGAGCTCGGCAAGTCGCTGCGCGCCGCCGCCGACGATCCGGAGGCGGCGACCTATGTCGGCATCGACGTGGCGCGCGCCCACCGCATCGCCTTCGCCGCCGGCACCGCGATCGCGGGCGTCGCCGGCGGGCTGATGGTGCTGGCCTATCCGGTGCAGCCCTTCGTCGGCACGGACTTCGTCATCATCATGTATGCCGGCGTCGTGCTGGGCGGCATCGGCAGCGTCAGCGGCGCCTTCTGGGGCGGCATGACGATCGGGCTGGTGCAACAGCTTTCGACGCTGGTGCTGCCGCTGCAACTGCAGAACGCCGCGGTGTTCGCCGTGTTCGTGCTGATCCTGCTGTTCCGGCCCCAGGGCTTCTTCGGCCTGAACGTGGAGCGGGCCTGATGCCGCGCCGCGCCGCCCTGCTGGTCCTGCTGGCGCTGGCCTGGATTGCGCTCGGCTTCGCGGTCGCCAGCCCGTACTACCGGCTGCTGCTGACGCTGGTGCCGATCTGGGCGCTGCTCGGCGTATCGTGGAACCTGTTCAGCGGCTATGGCGGCCTGATCTCCTTCGGTCATGCCGCCTTCTTCGGCCTCGGCGCCTACACGGTGACGCTGGCGCTGGCGCAGTTCGGGCTGACGCCGTGGTTCGGCATTCCGCTCGCCGCCCTGTTCGGCGCGGTCGCCGGGGCGGCGATCGGCTGGCCCACCTTCCGGCTGCGCGGCAACTACTTCGCGCTCGCCATGCTCGCCTACCCGCTGATGCTGGTCTACGTGTTCGGCTGGCTCGGCTTCCAGGAAGTCTCCATCCCGCTGCATCGCGAGGCGCCGGTGCGCTTCATGCAGTTCGCTGACGGGCGCATCTACGTCGTGCTGGCGACGGCGCTGCTGCTGGTCGGGCTGCTGGTCTCGCTCGCCGTCGAACGCTCGCGCTTCGGGCTGTCGCTCGCGGCGATGCGGCAGAACGAACTGGCCGCCGAGGCGGCCGGCATCGACACGCGGCGCTGGAAGCTGCGCGCGCTGGCATTGAGCGGCGCCCTCGCCGGCGCGGCGGGCGGCCTCTACGCGGTGGTCGTGCTGGTGGTGACGCCGGCCAGCGTGTTCGGCCTCGTTGTCTCGGCGCAGGCGATGATCCTGGTGCTGTTCGGCGGTGCCGGCACGCTGTTCGGGCCGCTGATCGGCGCCGTGGTGCTGGTCCCGCTCGGGGAGACGTTGCAGGCGACTTTGGGCGGCATGCTGCCCGGCATCCAGGGCGTGCTCTACGGCGTCGCGGTGGTCGCCGTCGTGCTGCTGGCCCCCGAGGGCATTTTCTGGAAACTGTCCGATCTGCGCCGCACCGCCGCCGCAGCGCCGCCGGCACCCGCGCCCACGCACCGCCAGCAGGAAGCGGTGCATCGCCCGGACCCCGGCGCGGCGCTGCTGGAAGTTGCCGGCCTGCGCAAATCCTTCGGTGGGGTTGCCGCCGTGCAGGATGTGGGATTCGTCGTGCGCGAGCGCGAGATTCTCGGCATCATCGGGCCCAACGGCGCCGGCAAATCGACGCTGTTCAACTTGCTGAACGGCATCGTGGCCGCCGATGCCGGCAGCATCCGCTTCGCCGGCGAGGCGATCGGGCAGCTCACGCCGAACCGGGTCGCGCATCGCGGCATCGGCCGCACTTTCCAGGTGGTGCGTGCCTTCCCCCGCCTCTCGGTGCTGGAGAACGTGGTTGTCGGCGCCTATGCCCATCACGCCGGCGATGCGGCGGCACGGCGGGCGGCGGGCGCCGCGTTGGATCTGGTCGGCCTCAGCCCCTATGCCGCCGTCGCCGCCGCCCGACTGACCGCCCGCGAATTGCGGCTGATGGAGCTGGCCCGCGCCCTTGCCGGCGCCCCGCGTCTGCTGCTGCTGGACGAGCCGCTGGCCGGCCTGTCCGATGCCGACACCGCCGAGCTGACCGGCGTGCTGCGCCGCCTGCCGGAGGCCGGCGTCGCCATCGCCATCATCGAACACACGATGCCCGCGATGGTGGGTCTGGTCGATCGCTTCCTGGTGCTCGACCAGGGCCGCGTCCTGGCCGAAGGGCCGCCTGCGGAGGTCATGCGCCGGCCCGAGGTGATCGAAGCCTATCTCGGACGCGCAGGAGCGATTGCCCATGCTGCGGCTTGAGGCGGTCTCCGTCGCCTATGGCGGCCTGCGGGCGCTGGACGGCGTGTCTCTGGACGTGGCGGCGGGGGAACTGGTCGCGGTGGTGGGGCCGAACGGCGCCGGCAAATCGACGCTGTTCCGCGCGATCTCGGGCACCGTCGTGCCGCATGCCGGGCGCATCGCCTTCGACGGCGCCGACCTGCTGGCGCGGCCCGCCCATGCGCGTGCCCATCTGGGGATCGCGCACGTGCCGGAAGGACGGCGCGTCTTTCCGTCGCTCACGGTGCAGGAAAACCTTGAGATGGGCGGCGCCACCGCCGCCGGACGGGCGGCGCGCGCGGAGCTGTTCGCCCGCATCTTCGCGCTGTTCCCGATCCTGGCGGAACGCCGCGGGCAGGCGGCAGGCACGCTCTCGGGCGGGCAGCAGCAGATGCTGGCAATCGGCCGCGCGCTTGCATCCGCCCCGCGGCTGTTGCTGCTCGACGAGCCGTCGATGGGTCTCTCGCCGGCGATGGCCGAGGCGATCTTCGATGCCGTGCGCGCGCTGCGCGCCGAAGGCGGCCTGACCATCCTGCTGGTCGAGCAGCGCGTCGGCGACGCGCTTGCCGCCTGCGATCGCGGTTACGTGCTGGAGGGGGGGCGCGTCGTGCTGCACGGCGCACCCGCCGAACTCGCGCCCGAGCGGCTGCGCCACGCCTATCTCGGGGTCTGACAAGGGGAAACGCAAACCATGTCTTACACACGCCGCCAGCTTGGCCGACTTGCCGGTGCCGCCGGATTGGCCGCCCTGCCATTGCGGCAGGGTCGCGCCGAGACGAAGGAAGTCGTCTTCGGCCTGATCATGCCGCTCACCGGCGCCTGGGCGAAATCCGGCGAACTCGCGCGGCTGGGCGCCGAGATGGCGGTGGACGACATCAACGCCGCGGGAGGCATCGCCGCGCTGGGCGGCGCGCGCGTGCGCCTCGCCGTGGGCGATTGCGGCGCTTCCCCGGAAACCTCCAAGAACGCGGCGCAGCGCCTGCTGGCCGAGGAGCCGGCGCTGGTCGGCGGCGTCGGCGCCTATGTCAGCTCCTTCACGCTGGCGGTCACGGAAGTGACGGAGCGGGCCGGCGTGCCGTGGTTCACGCTGTCCTATGCCGACGCGATCACCAATCGCGGCTTCCACTACGTCTATCAGACCTCGCCGACGGCCGAGGCGCAGGCCGCCGCCGCGCTGCCGACCATCCTCGATCTGGCGCGCAGCTCCACCGGGCGGACGCCGACGCGGCTCGGCATCGTCATGGACAACACCGCCTCTCCGGTGAACTTCACCCGCGGGCTGCGGGCCGGCGGTGCGGCAAAGCTCGGCATGACGATCGTGGTGGACGAGACCTTCGCGCCGCCGCTTTCGGATGCCGGCCCGGTGATGCAGCGCGTCCGCGCGGCGCGCCCCGATCTGCTGCTGCTGCTGCCCACCTCGGTGCCCGACATCAAGCTGACGCTGGAGAAGATGAATGAGATCGGCCTCGGCAAGGGCCGCCTGCCGGCCGTCAACAATGGCGGTCCGATGGGCTCGCCGGACCTGCTGCGGGTGGTCGGCAAGGACATGCTGGAAGGCGTCATGTTCATCACCGCCACCTGGGGCATGACCGGGATGGAGACGCTGATCGCCGCCTTCAAGAAGCGCACCGGACAGCCCTGGATCACCCAGGACAGCATCTCGACCTACGCCCACATTCAGATTCTCCGCGAGGCGGTGGAGAAAGCCGGCAGCACGGAGCGCGACCGCGTGAATGCAGCCATCAAGGCGATGGACGATCCGGCGCTTGCGCAGAAATACTTCCCCGGCGGCAGCATCAAGTTCGACGAGCGCGGCCGGCGCGAGGGGGCCGCGCTGGTGATCGCGCAGTGGCAGAACGGCGAGCCGGTGACGATCTTCCCACGCGACCGTGCGCTCGCCACGCCGATCTGGCCGAAGCATTGAGCAGGCGCATGGCGGACGACATCTCCCGTCTGGCCCGCTTCGCGCGCGGCATCAGGGTGCTGGATGTCTCCGCCTTCCTGCCCGGCCCGCTGGCCGCCCTGCTGCTGGCGGACATGGGCGCCGACGTGGTGAAGATCGAGCCGCCCGCGGGCGATCCGCTGCGCGAACTCGGGCCGCGCGACGCAAAGGGCCGGGCGGTGTTTCACGATGCCGTCAATGCCGGCAAATCGGTGCGGCGCATCGACCTCAAGCGGCCCGAAGGCCGCGCTGCCTTCTTGGCCCTGGCCGAAGCTGCCGACGTGCTGATCGAGGGGTTCCGCCCCGGTGCGATGCAGCGGCTTGGCCTCGACTACGCGGCGCTGAAGCCGCGCAACCCGCGCCTCGTCTACTGTTCGCTCAGCGGGTATGGTGCCGCCGGGCCGCTCGCGACGGCGGCGGGGCATGACGCGAACTACCTGGCTACAGCCGGCGTGCTGCATCGCAATGCCGGCTTCTTCGATCCGCCGCTTGCCGATGTCTCCGGCGCCCTCTTCGGCGTCATCGCCATTCTGGGGGCGTTGCGCGCGCGCGATGCCGACGGGCAGGGCTGCGCCATCGACCTCGCGCTGGCGGACGCGGTCATGCCGCTGCAACTGCTGGCGATCGCGGCGCATGGCGCGACCGGGGAGGTGCCGCAGCCGCGTGCCACCTATCTCAACGGCGGGGCCGCCTACTACCAGATCTATCCGACGCGGGACGGGCGGCACATCGCGCTCGGTGCCATCGAGCACAAGTTCTGGCGCGCGTTCTGCGTCGCCGCCGGCCGCCCCGACTGGATCGCGCGCCAGCAGGAGGCGCTGCCGCAGCATGCGCTGATGGCCGATGTAGCCGCACTGGTCGCCACGCTGACGCTCCGCGACTGCCTCGCGCGGTTTGCCGACAGCGAATGCTGTGTCAGCGCCGTGCTCGATCTCGACGAGGCGCTGGCCTCGCCGCATCATCGCACGCGCGGCGTGGTCGGCCGCGCGCCGGACGGCGCCATGCAGGCGCGGTTTCCCGCCCTGATCGACGGCATTCCGCCCGCCCCCCGCCCAATTCTGACCGAAGGAACCGAGTCCGCATGCCCGAATTAGCCAGAACCGGGGTGATCGGCGTCGCCATCCGCCCCGCAGTGACGCAGGCGAACCGCTCGCTGGAGGAGCTGCTGTACGACGTGACGCAGGACGCGCTGCGGGACGCGGGTCTGGCGATCGACGACATCGACGGCATCGTCGTCGCCGGCAACGATCAGTACGACGGGCGGGCGATTTCCGTGATGATGGCGTCCGGCGCGGTCGGCGGCGTCGATCGCGACATTCTCTCGACACCGTCGGCGGGCGAGCACGCGTTCGTGATGGGCGCGCTGCGCATCGCCTCCGGCCAGTTCCGCACCCAGCTCGTGGTGGCCTGGAGCCCGACCGAGGCGTCCTCGATCGCCGAGGCGCAGCGGCTCGCCGCCGATCCGTATTTCCATCGCCGCCTGCCGCTCGATGAGGTGGCGACGCACGCGATGCAGGCCAACGCGCTGCTCGCGGTGATGCCGGAGGCGGCGGCGCTGGCCGGCACGATCGCGGCGAAGAACCGGGAGAACGGGGCGCGCGCCTATCCCGCTCTGCCGCGGGACGCCGGCGCCGCACCGACACCGTGGCCGCTGCGGCCCGGCATGCTGGCCGCGCCGGTGACCGGGGCGGTTGCGCTGGTGCTGGCATCGCCCGACTTCATCGCCGAACGGTCCGGCACGCCAGCGGCCTGGGTCGCCGGCATGGGCTGGGCGACCGAGCCGAGCTTCCTCGGCGACCGCGCGCTGACGGAGGCGCCGGCCCTGCGTGAAGCGGCGCGGCAAGCCTATGCGGCGGCGAACATCGCGGCGCCGGCACGGCAATTCGATGTGGCGGAGGTGGCCGACACGACGCCGTTCCAGGAGCTGCTGGCCTACGAGGCGCTCGGCCTGGCAGCGCGCGCGGACTGGTCGGCGCGGGTGGCGGACGGCAGCTTCGCACGCGGCGGTGCGCTGCCGGTCAATCTGTCGGGCGGGGCGCAGGCGTTCAATCCGGTGTTCTGCACCGGCCTCGCGCGCATCGCGGAAGTCGCCAACCAGATGCGCGGCCGTGCCGGGCCGCACCAGCGCGCGGGCGCGCACAGCGGCCTCGCGCACGCGGCCAGCGGCTTCGCCATGCAGTACAACACCGTCGTCGTGCTCCGCCGCGACGCAGAGGAGAAGCGGGCATGAGCACGCGCGTCGGCATCATCGGCATCGGCCAGTCCGCGTTCCGTTCGCGGCGCGACGATGCCAGCTATCCCGATCTGGTGCGCGAGGCGGTGGCGCTCGCGCTCGCCGATGCCGCACTCGACCTCGATGCGATCGAGGCCGTGGTGTACTCGCTGTCGCCGGATGCGATGGTCGGCATCGGCAATGCCGAGCGGCTGGGCGTCGATGCCGTGGGCGCGCGCAACAAGCGCTTCCTGCGCATCAACACCGGCGGTGCCACCGGCATCTCCAGCGTGGCGGCGGCCTATTATCACGTCGCCGCCGGCGCCTGCGATGTCGTGCTGACCGCCGGTGCCGACAAGGTCGGCGAATGCGGCGACAGCCAGACCGTGCTGAACAAGATCTGGGACCCGACCTACGAGCGCCAGCTCCCGCTCGGCACCATCAACATGCTGGCCATGTCGGCGGTGCGCTACATGGACAAATACGGCATGACCGAGGAGGATATGGCGCGCGTCGTGGTGAAGAACCGCCACCACGCCTCGCTCAATCCGAACGCGCATCTGCGCAGGCCGACCACCGCCGCGGAAGTTGCCGCCTCGCGCTACATCTCCTGGCCGATCAAGCTGTTCGACTGCTGTCCGCAATCCAGCGGCGGCTGCGCCATGGTGCTGGCCTCGGAACGCTACATCCGCGACAACCACCTGGATGCGGTGTGGATCACCGGCGTCGGCCACTGCTCGGAGACGTATTTCATCGGCGACCGCATGGGCACCG
>JAKAZX010000394.1 GCA_021826485.1 Pseudomonadota bacterium
TCCAGTCCGCCAGCTCCTCGGCGCTCACCTCGGGCACCAGGGTGATCACGGCGGCGAGGCGCATCAGAGGTCCTCCAGCCCGGCGCGCGGGTTGAACGGATGCGCCGGCTGCCAGGCGCGCAGGAACTCGGCCAGCGCCGGCTCCTCCCCCGGCGGCAGCGTCGGGTGCAGCACGACATATTGATGGCCGCCGCCGATGCCGCGGCCCTTCAGCCGCAGGCGGGTGCCTTCGCCCGCGCCGGGCGGAACGGTCAGCCGCACGCGGCCGCGGACGGTCGGCACCTCCACCGTGGCGCCCAGCACCGCCTCCTGCAACGTGATCGGCAGGTCGATCACGACGTCGTCGCCTTCGCGCCGGAACACCGGATGCGGGGCGACGCTGATCTCTACCAGCGCGTCGCCCGCCCCGTGCTTGCCCGGCCGCCCCTGGCCGCGCAGCCGCAGCACGTGCCCGTCGCGCACGCCGGCCGGGATGGTCACGTCCAGCGTCCGCCCGTCCGGCAGCACCACGCGGCGGACCGCGCCGGCCGCAGCCTCCAGAAAGCTCACGGTCAGCGAATAGTGCATGTCCCGGCCGCGCCCGCGATTGAGGCCCTCGGCGAAGCCGCCGCCGAACAGGCTTTCCAGATCGTCCGCCGAGAAGCCGTGGCCGCCCCCGCCATAGGGTTCCGCGCCGGCATACTGGCGCCACGCCGCACTCTGCGACGCCGCGGCGGTCTCGTGGCCCTCGGCGTCGATCTCGCCGCGGTCGAAGCGCGCCCGCTTCTCCGGGTCGGACAGCAGGTCGTTGGCGGCGTTGATCGCCTTGAACCGCTCCGCGGCCGATTTGTCGTCGGGGTTGAGGTCCGGGTGATGGCGCTTGGCGAGCTTGCGGTACGCCTTGCGGATCGTCTCCTCGGAATCGCCGCGGCGCACGCCGAGGGTTTCATACGGGTCTGGCATGACCGAACAGATAGGCGGGACGCCCGGCCGGCGGGAGGGGCGGGCGGAACCCGCGGTGCGGCTTGCGCGTCAGCACGGCCATGCGCGTGCATCATCTGAACTGCGGCTCGATGTGCCCGGCCGGCGGCAGCGTGCTGGGCATGAAGCCGCTGGGTTGCCACTGCCTGCTGATCGAGGCGGATCAGGGGCTGGTGCTGGTGGATACCGGGTTCGGCATGGCCGATGTGGAGCATCCGCGGCCCCGCCTGTCCGGCCTGTTCATCCGGCTGAACCGCATCCGCTTCGATGCCATGGACACCGCCGTCGAACAGGTGCGGGAACTGGGGTTCAAGCCGGCCGACGTGCGGCACATCGTGCTGACCCACATGGATTTCGACCATGCCGGCGGCATTTCCGACTTCCCCGGCGCGACGGTGCATGTGCTGGCCGACGAGGCCGCCGCCGCACGCCACCGCCGCGGCTTCCTGGCCCGCCGCCGCTATCGCCCGGCGCAGTGGCGGGCGGCGGCGAAATGGCAGGAATACCGCCCGGAGGGGGAGGACTGGTTCGGCTTCGCCGCGGTCCGGCAGATGCGCGGCCTGCCACCGGACCTGCTGCTGCTGCCGCTGCCGGGCCACACCGCCGGGCATTGCGGGGTGGCGGTGCGCGACGGCGGCCGCTGGCTGCTGCATGCCGGCGATGCCTATTTCGACCATGCGGAACTGGCCGCCGGGCATCCGCACAGCCCGATGGGCCTCGGCCTCTATCAGCGGATCATGCAGACCGACGGCGCGGCGCGGCGGCAGAACCAGCAGCGCCTGCGCGAGGTGGCGGCGCGCCCGGATGTGACGGTGTTCTGCTCCCACGACCTGGGCGAGCTGGAAGCGCGCCAGCGCGAGGCGGAGCGGGCACGCCGGCCGGTGCGGCAGACGCCGCCGGCTTGACGCCGGGTGCCCCGCGCCCGCTAAGTGGCGGGCAGGGAAAGGGGCGTCGGCATGGAGTTCCGGCTGAGCGAGGATCAGGCGGCGTTCGTGGCCACGGCCCGCGCCTTCGCCCGCGACCGGCTGGCGCCGCACGCCGCCGCCTGGGATGAGCAACGGCATTTCCCGGCCGAGGCGCTGCGCGAGGCGGCGGCGCTCGGCTTCGGTGCGATCTACGTGCCGGAGGCGCTGGGCGGCGCCGGCCTGTCGCGGCTGGATGCGGCCCTGATCTTCGAAGAACTGGCCGCCGCCGACCCATCCACCGCCGCGTTCCTGTCGATCCACAACATGGTCGGCTGGATGCTGGCGCGCTTCGGCACGGCGGAGCAGCAGGCGGCCTTCCTGCCGGCGATGCTGACCGGAGCGCAGTTCGCCAGCTACTGCCTGACCGAGCCGGGCAGCGGCAGCGACGCCGCGGCGCTGACCACCCGCGCCGAGCCGGACGCCAATGCCCACTACCGGCTGAACGGCAGCAAGGCGTTCATCTCCGGCGGCGGCGTGTCCGATCTCTATGCGGTGATGGTGCGCACCGGAGCGCCCGGGCCGCGCGGCATCTCCTGCGTGCTGGTGGAAAAGACCACGCCGGGACTGAGCTTCGGCACGCCGGAGCGGAAGCTCGGCTGGAACAGCCAGCCGACCACGCAGGTGGATTTCGCCGATTGCCGCGTGCCGGTCGCCAACCGCCTGGGCGCGGAGGGGGAAGGCTTCCGCATCGCCATGATGGGGCTGGACGGCGGGCGCATCAACATCGCCGCCTGTTCGCTGGGCGGGGCGCGCGCCTGCCTCGATCTGGCGCTCGCCTATGTCCAGCAGCGCCGTGCGTTCGGCCGCACGCTGGCGGAGTTCCAGGCGTTGCAGTTCCGGCTTGCCGACATGGCGACGGAGCTGGAGGCGGCGCGGCTGATGGTGCATCGCGCGGCGGCGGCGCTGGATGCCGGCGACGACGATGCGACGCTGCGCTGTGCGATGGCCAAGCGCTACGCCACCGATGTCTGCTTCCGCATCTGCGACGAGGCGCTGCAACTGCACGGCGGCTACGGCTACATCAAGGACTATCAGGTGGAGCGCTATCTGCGCGACCTGCGCGTCCACCGCATCCTGGAGGGGACGAACGAGATCATGCGCGTCATCATCGCCCGCAAGCTGCTGGAGCACGCCTGATGCGCGTCGCCTTTCTCGGCCTCGGCAACATGGGGCGGCCGATGGCGCGCAACCTGCAAAAAGCGGGGCATGACGTGCGCGGCTGGGATGTCTCCGCCGCGGCGATGCAGGCATTCGCGGACGCGGGCGGCGTGGCGGCGGAAAGTGCCGCCGCCGCGTGGGCCGGCGCCGAAGCGGTGCTGACCATGCTGCCGGCGGGGGCGCATGTGCGCGCCGCCTATCAGGGCGCGGACGGCATCATCGCAGCGGTGGCGCAGGCGGGGCCGCTGCTGATCGACTGTTCGACCATCGATGTCGGCACGGCGCGCGAGGTTGCCGCTGCGGCGGCGGGCGCCGGGCTGGCGATGCTGGACGCACCGGTATCGGGCGGCGTCGGCGGCGCCGCGGCGGGCACGC
Source organism: Pseudomonadota bacterium (assembly GCA_021826485.1). Taxonomy (GTDB): domain Bacteria; phylum Pseudomonadota; class Alphaproteobacteria; order Acetobacterales; family Acetobacteraceae; genus JAFKFJ01. Next base: position 3,459 of record JAKAZX010000394.1, read on the forward strand.
TGACATTCATGGTGGGCGGGCCGGCGACGGCATTTGCGCGGGCCGAGCCGTTGCTGCGGGTGATGGGCCGCAACGTCGTTCATGCCGGCGATGCCGGCGCCGGGCAGGCAGCAAAGATCTGCAACAACATGATGCTGGGCATCGGCATGATCGCGACCGCCGAGGCGTTCGTGCTGGCCGACCGGCTTGGCCTCGACCGGCAGAAGCTGTTCGACATCGCCAGCGTCTCCTCCGGCCAGACCTGGTCGCTCACGTCGTACTGTCCGGTGCCGGGGCCGGTGCCGGCGTCGCCGGCCAATCGCGATTACGCGGCGGGCTTC
>JAKAZX010000395.1 GCA_021826485.1 Pseudomonadota bacterium
CCCCGCGCCGCCGGCTGGCATCCCGCCGCGGCGGCACTGCGCGGCCCCCCCGCCGCCGCGCCGCGACGGCCGCGCCGGCCGGTCGCGGTGGTGGTGCCGGTCTATCGCGATGGCGCAACGGCGCTCGCCTGCCTCGCCGCGGTGTTCGCGACCGTCCCGCGCGAGACGGCCGTGATCGCGGTGGATGACGCGACGCCGGAGCCGGCCCTGGCGGCGGCGCTGGACGGCATGGCGGCATCCGGCCGGCTGCGCCTGCTGCGCCACCGCCGCAACCGCGGCTTTCCGGGTGCGGCCAATGCCGGGCTGCGCGCCGCCGCCGCCCTGCCCGGCGGGCCGGACGTGGTGCTGCTGAACAGCGACACGCTGCCCGCCCCGGGCTGGCTGGCGGCGCTGCGCCGCGCCGTGCATGCCGCGCGGGATATCGGCACCGCCGCGCCGCTCAGCAACAACGCCACCATCCTGACCTATCCCGACCCGGCGAAGCCCGCCGACCCGCCGGCGGACCTGGCCGAGCTTGCCGCCTGCGCGCGCGAAGCGAACGGAACGGCCGCCGTCGAAATCCCGACCGCGATCGGGTTCTGCATGTATATCCGCCGCGAATGCCTGGCCGAGACCGGGCTGTTCCGCGCCGACCTGTTCGCCCAGGGCTATGGCGAGGAAAACGACTTCTCGATCCGCGCGCGGCATCTGGGCTGGCGGCATGTCGCGGTGCCGGGCGCCTATGTCGGCCATCTGGGCGGCCGGTCCTTCGGCACCGCCGGTGCCGCCCTGCTGGCCCGCAACCTCGACCTGCTGGAACGGCTGCACCCCGGCTATGCGGCACTGATCGCGGCGTGGCAGGCGGACGACCCGCTGGCGCCGGCCCGCCGCGCGCTCGACATGGCGCGCTGGGCCGGCGAAGCCGACCCGCGCGCCGCGGTGCTGCTGGTGACCCACGACCACCAGGGCGGCGTCGAGCGCGCGGTGCGGGAGCGCTGCGCCGCCATCCGCGCCGACGGGCTGCGGCCGATGCTGCTGCGGCCGGTGGTCGATACCTCCGGCGAGGCCGCGGCCGCCGAGCGGCGCTATCTGCCCGGACGCTGCGCGGTGGGCACGGCGGATGCGGCGGCCTTTCCGAACCTCCGCTTCGACCTTCCCGGCGAGGCCGCCGAACTCACCCGATTCCTGCGCGCGCAGCGGCCGGTGCGGCTCGAACTGCATCACCGGCTAGGGCATCACCCCTCGGTCATGGACCTGCCGGGGCGGCTCGGCATCCCCTATGAAATCCACCTGCACGACTTCGCGCTGTTCTGCCCGCGCATCAACCTCGTCGGCGCGGACGGCCGCTATTGCGGCGAGCCGGACGTGGCGGTGTGCGAGGCCTGCGTCGCCGATGCCGGCAGCGCGCTGGAGGAGTCGATCGCCCCCGCGGCGCTGCGCGCGCGCTCGGCCGGGGAGCTGGCCGGGGCCGCGCGCGTCATCGCACCCAGCGCCGATGCCGCCGCCCGCATCCGCCGCCATTTCCCCGCCATCCGCCCGGCGGTCGCGCCGCATGAGGACGACACCGCGCTGCCGACGCTCCGCCCCCTGCCCGCCCCGCCGCGGCGCGTCGGCCTGATCGGCGCGATCGGCGTCCACAAGGGGTTCGACATCCTGCTGGCCTGCGCCCGCGACGCGGTGCAGCGCAACCTGAAGCTGGAGTTCGTGGTGATCGGCCACACGCATGACGACGCACGCGCGATCGATACCGGCCGCATCGTCGTCACCGGCCCGTACCGCGAGGATGATCTGCCCGGCCTGCTGGCGGCGGAGCGCATCGATCTCGCTTTCTTCCCGTCCGTCTGGCCGGAAACCTGGTGCTATGCGCTCGGCGCCGCGTTCCGTGCCGGGCTGCCGGCCATCGCCTTCGATCTCGGGGCGCAGGCGGCGCGCATCCGCGCGACCGGCCGCGGCCGGGTGCTGCCGCTCGGCCTGCCGGCCGCCGCAATCAACAATGCTCTTCTTGCCTTGCAGGTAACGACGGGCGATGTATGCGCCCTTGTTGCCGCCAGAAGTTGATCCTTCCGCCGCCCTTCATAGCGAGACCCCCCGAATGCCCGATGCCAACGCTGCGCCTGCCGAGAAGGCGGCCGCACAGAAGCTGATTACCGAGCTCAAGGTCAGTGGCCATCTGATGACGCTTGATACCGGCCTGTTCTGCATCGTGCAGACGCCGTCCCGCGCTCTGGATGTCGGCGCCGGGCTGCCGGGCGTGCGCATCTCCGCCGCCGCCGGCACGATGAGCCGGGCCGATGTGGTGCAGATCAGCACGTTCCGCCCCGATGGCTGGCTGCACGGCGGCGGCGATGCGGCGCTGGTGCGGGTGCTGAACGGCCCGGCGCAGATCATGGTGACGATCTACCAGTCCCCCACCGCGAAGGAGGGGGCGCCGAATTTGCAGGTGCTGCGGCTGCTGGAGCCGATGCCCGGAACCCAGACCGCCGTGGCCCCAGCGCCCGGTGCGGCCACGGCGCCGGCCCGCGCCGCCCCGGCTGCCGCACCGGCGGCCGCCGCGCGCGGTGCGCAGCGCGTGATGGACATGGTCGCGCATATCCAGGAACGCGGCGATGTCGGCTGCATGCTCGGCGAATGGCTGGGCGAGCGCGGCAGCAAGAAATGGATCGAGGGCTTCGGCATCTCCCCGACGCACGAGATCACGCCCGCCGATCTGGAATACCAGGCGGTGCTCGGACGCGGCTGGCTGTCGCCGTGGGTGGAGGGCGGGCAGTTCTGCGGCAGCCGCGGCATGGCACTGCCGATTCTCGGCCTGCGGCTGAGGCTGCGCGGCGCGGCGGCGGAAACGCACGAGGCGTCGTACAGCGCCAGCTTCGTGGACGGCACCGAAGTCGGGCCGGTCGCCGCCGGCGAGCCGTGCGAGGCGGAAAGTCTGGCGCCGATCGAAGCCTTCCAGGTGGTGGTCCGCCGCCGCGGTGCCGCCGCCGCCCCGGCCACCGAGCGCCCGGCCGCCGTGGAAAAGCCGGCGCGCAAGCCCACCGCGGCGCCGAAGAAGCCCGCTTCCGCGCCAAAGCGGCGTTGATCCGCCGCATCACGGCCATCGCGCCCCGGCGCCCTGTGCGCCGGGGTTTCGCTTTCCTGGGCTGACGAGCACCGCGTGCGATATCTGTTCATCCACCAGAACTTCCCCGGCCAATACCTGCACTTCCTGCGGCATCTGGCGACCGACCCGGCGAACGAGATGGTGTTCATCTCCGAGCCGAACGTGAACGCGATCGAAAGCGTCCGCCGCGTGCTGTATCAGGCCCCCAAGCCCGACCAGGAGCCGGTGCATCAGGTGGCGCGGGATTTCGACCTCGCCGCGCGGCGCGCCGAGACGGTTGCCGGCATGGCGGCCAACCTCAAGCGCCTCGGCTTCGTGCCGGACATCGTGATCGGCCATCACGGCTGGGGCGAACTGCTCGACATCCGCGACGTGTTCCCCGATTCGCCGGTGCTCGGCTATTTCGAGTTCTATTACGCGACCGACGGCCAGGACGTGGGCTACGACGCCGAATTCCCCATCACGCCGGACCGTTTCCCGCGCATCCGGGCGATGAACGTCGTCAACCATCTGGCGCTGACGATGAACCAGCACGGCCAGTCACCGACCGAGTGGCAGCGCACCCGCTACCCCGACTGGGCGCAGCGGCAGATCCGGCTGATCCGCGAAGGCGCGCGGCTGGATGTCTGCCGCCCGAAGCCTGCGGCGCGGCGCGAGGATTTCGCGATCGGCGAGTTCCGCGTGTCGCCCAACGAGAA
>JAKAZX010000396.1 GCA_021826485.1 Pseudomonadota bacterium
GCAATCTGCAGCAGAGCGGCAACAGCCTGGACATCGCGATCAGCGGCAACGGCTTTTTCCAGGTGGCGCTGCCGACCGGGGAGACCGCCTATACCCGCGACGGCAGCTTCGCGCTGTCGCCGACCGGGCAGATCGTCACCGCCGACGGCTACGTCGTGCAGCCGCCGCTGACCATCCCGCCGACGGCCACATCCGTCACCATCAATGCCGCCGGACAGGTGCAAGTGACGCTGGACGGGCAGACGGCACCGCAACTGATCGGCCAGTTGCAGCTTGCCATCTTCCCCAACCCGGCGGGGTTGCAGGCGCAGGGGGACAATCTGTTCCTGGCCACCGCCGCCGCCGGCAACGCCACCACGGCGGCGCCGCAGTCGCAGGGCTACGGCAGCGTGCAGCAGGGGTTCATCGAAACCTCCAACGTCAACGTGGTCAGCGAGATCACCGACCTGATCACGGCGCAGCGCGCCTATGAGATGAACAGCAAGGTCATCACCGCGGGCGACCAGATGATGTCCACGCTGACCAACCTGCGGTGAGCCGCATGGCCGCAACCGTTCGTGCCGCGGTTTCCGCCGCGGCGGCATTGGCCCTGTTCGCGCCGGCGGCGTCCGCCGCGACGCTGCGGCCGATGACCACGCTGCACGCGCCGGTCGTGCTGCTGTCCGATCTGTTCGACGATGCCGGGCCGCTGGCCGGGCGCGTGCTGGGTCCGGCGCCCGCGCCGGGGGAGCGGATCGTGGTGCCGGCGCGGCAACTGGCCGCCATCGCGCGCATGTTCGGCGTCGCGTGGCAGCCGGCGACACCGGCGGATTCGGCGGTGCTGGAGCGGCCGGGGCGGCCGTTGCCGCGGCAGGCGCTGCTGGACGCGCTGCGCCCGGCGCTGGCCGGCGTCGGCGCGCCGGAGGATGCGGAGCTGGCGATCCACGGCCTGACGGTGCCGATGATCCCGGCCGAGACCACCGCGAGCGTGAGCGTCGAACAGCTCGACGACGACGGCGCCGGCGGCGGCTTCGCCGCGGCGCTGCTGGTGACCGGGGAGGGGATGGCGCCGCTGCGGCTGCGGCTGGCCGGCCACGCGGTGGCGATGCTGCACCTGCCGGTACCGGCGCATGCACTGTCCGCCGGCAGCGTGCTGCGGGCCGACGACCTGACAGCGGCGCGGCTGCGCGCCGGCGCGGTGCGGGGGCAGGTGGCGATGACGGCGGCGGAACTGGTGGGCATGCGGCTGCGCCGGGCGGCACAGCCGGGGCAGCCGGTGGCGCTGGGCGACCTGCAACGGCCCGGCACGGTCGAGAAGGGCGCGCCGGTGCTGCTGCAGATCGAGATCGGCGGGCTGACCGCGACGACACAGGGCATCGCCCTCGGCACCGGCGCGCCGGGGGAGCGCATCCCGGTGCTCAATCCGGTGACGCATCTGGTGGTGCAGGGCGACGTGCTGCCCACCGGCGCGGTCGCGGTGGCGCCGGGCAGCCTGCCGGCGCCGGAAAATGCGCACACGCTTGCCGATATGGCGACGCGATGAGGCGGGCGGCGCTGCTGGCGCTCGCCGCGCTGCTGCTGGGCGGGTGTAGCGATTTCCTGACCCGGCTGTCGGAGGTCGGCGGCCCGCCGAAGCTTTCGCCCACCGCCGACCCGACCAAGGACCCGCACTATCATCCGGTCACCCTGCCGATGCCGCCCCCGGTTGCGGTGCCGGTGGTGGCCAATTCGCTGTGGCGGCCGGGCGGGCGGCAGTTCTTCAAGGACCAGCGGGCGCATGCGGTCGGCGATGTGCTGACCGTGCTGATCAACGTCAACGACGTGGCCAACGAGATGAACAACACCAGCATCACCCGCAACGGCAACGAGGCGATGACCGCGCCCAACTTCCTCGGGCTGGAAAAGACGCTGATCCCGCGGGTGATCCACGCCAACCCGGCGGCGCTGGTCAACACCACCAGCAGCAATGCCAACGTCACGCTGGGCCAGATCCAGCGCAACGAGCAGGTGACGACCAGCCTGGCCGGCGTGATCACGCAGGTGCTGCCGAACGGCAACATGGTGGTGGTGGCGCGCCAGCAGATGCGGGTGAACGGGGAGATGCGCGAGCTGGTCGTCACCGGCATCGTGCGGCCGGAGGATATCGCCAGCGACAACACCGTGCTGCACGACCGGCTGGCGGAGGCGCGCATCATCTATGGCGGGCGCGGCACCATGTCCGACCAGCAGGTGCCGCGCTACGGCCAGCAACTGCTGGACGTGCTGCTGCCGTTCTGAGGGGTCAGAACAGCGACATCTGCGCCTCCGCCAGATGCGGCGGCAGTGGCGGCGGGGCGAAGGCGGAGCAGTCGAGTTCGCTGCGGTTGTCCAGCCCGAGCTGGCGCGCCGCGCGGGTGAAGCGGCGGGCCAGCAGCTCGGCATAGGCGCCGGTGCCGCGCATGCGCTGGCCGAAGCGGGCATCGTTCAGCGCGCCGGCGCGGGTCGTGCGCACCAGTTCCAGCACATGCTTCGCCCGCTGCGGAAACTGGCGGTGCAGCCAGTCCTCGAAAATCTGCTTGATCTCGTGCGGCAGGCGCAGCAGCACGTAGCCGGCGGTGCCGGCGCCGGCAGCGGCGGCGGCCTGCAGGATGCGCTCCATCTCCACGTCGTTCAGGCCGGGGATCATCGGCGCGGCCAGCACGCCGACCGGCACGCCGGCCTGCCGCAGCGCCGCGACCGCACCCAGGCGCCGCGCCGGTGTAGCCGCTCGCGGCTCCATCGCCCGCGCCAGCGCCGCATCCAGCGTCGTCACCGACACCCAGACCCGCACCAGCCGCCGCGCCGCCAGATCGCGCAGGATGTCGAGGTCGCGCAGCACGCCGGCGGATTTGGTGACGATGCTGGCCGGGTGGCCGAACCGTGCCAACACCTCCAGCACCGCGCGCGTCAGCTTCAGCGTGCGCTCCACCGGCTGATACGGATCGGTGTTGGAGCCGAGCGCGAGCGGGCGGGCGACATAGCCGGGCTTGCGCAGCTCCCGCTCCAGCAGTTCGGCGACATCGGGCTTGAACATAAGCTTGGTCTCGAAATCGAGGCCCGGCGAGTAGCCGAGATAGGCGTGCGACGGCCGCGCGTAGCAATAGACGCAGCCGTGCTCGCAGCCGCGATACGGGTTCACCGCCCGATCGAAGCCGATATCGGGCGACTGGTTGTAGCTGATGACGCTGCGCGAGGCGTCGCGGATCAGCGTGGTGGGCAGCGGCGGCAGGTCGGCGAACTCGGCGGCCAGCGTGCTCCAGCCGTCATCGAACGGGGCGGCGGTCTGCGCATCGAAGCGCGACGGCGGATTGACCGCGGCGCCGCGCCCCTTCTGCGCCGGCGGGCGCAGCGCGGGATGGCGCGGCGGATGGTCCGGCAGGTCGGCGCGGTCGAGGGCCGCCAGCGCGTCCCGGTCCAGTTCGCGGCCCAGTTCGCCATCGCTCTGGTCCGGCGCGGGCGGCGCGTGCATCATGTCCAACCTGCCCTCCGTTCCCTGTCTGTTCGCCGCCACCGTGGCAGCATGCCGGGCCAGGGTCAAGAACATTGAGCGAACATGTGTGATCCCTGCGCCTTCATTCCGCCGTCCAGGACAGCCGTTCCCGGCGTGATGCGGGCGGCGCACCGGCCATGAACCGGGTCCTGCGCCTGCGCCGCATCGCGCCGCTGATCTCGCGCCGGCTGTGGCTCGGCCGGCTGGTGACCTGGGGCGGGGCGGTCGCCGTGTCGCTCGCCGCCCTGGCCTTCGCGCGGGCAGCCGATGCGGCGCAGGCGCT
>JAKAZX010000397.1 GCA_021826485.1 Pseudomonadota bacterium
CAACGGCCCGACCGCCCCGTCGCCGAGCGCACCCAACCCGACCATGTATCCGATCAGCCTGGACGGCCCGTTCTATGCCGCGCTGCTGACCGGCGGCAACCTGGACACCAAGGGCGGCCCGGCGACCGACGTCGACGGGCGAGTGCTGGACCGCATGGGCGCACCGATCCCAGGCCTCTATGGCGCGGGCAACTGCGTCGCCTCCGCGTCCGGCCGCGCCTACTGGGCGGGAGGCGCGACGCTCGGTCCCTACATGGCTTTCGCCTATCTCGCCGCCAATGCGGCGCACGCCGAAACCCGCGCGTGACGCATCTTTCGTCGACAGAACCGGAAGGAACGCCGAAATGGCCCTGACCATGCAGACCATGACCGACGAGCAGCGCAAGTCGGTTGCCGTCGAATACCTCAAGGCTTTCGATAATGCCGGCGTCACCTCGACCGGCGGCTCGATCCTGGATCTGTTTGCCTCGGACGCGCAGGTCTATTTCCCGAAATGGGGGGTCGCCACCGGCACCGAGCAGATCGGCAAGCTGTTCGGTGATGTTGGCGGCACGATCAAATCGATCGTCCACCACTACTCGCACTTCAACTGGGTCTTCTCCGGTTCGGATGTCGTGGTCTGCGAGGGTGCGAGCCATGGCGAGCATCGCGACGGGCCGTGGCGTGCGGGCGTGCCGGAATGGGGCGCCGGCCGCTGGTGCGACGTGTTCGAGATCCGCGACTGGAAGATCCAGCGTTGCTTCATCTACCTCGACCCGGACTACGCCGGAAAGGACACCGCACGCTATCCCTGGCTCGCCGGCAAGTAGCGCCCGGCCAGTACAAGCAACAACAGAATACGGGAGGAAACCATGAGGACGATACGCAACGGGCGCCTGTGGCTGGCGGGCGCCGCCATGCTCGCCGCCGCCTTTGCCGCGCCGGTCGCGCCGGCCCGCGCTGACGACGTGAACGCACTGATGATGAAGGCGCTCGGCAGCACCAACGATCCCGGTCCGGTGATCGCCGAGGCGTTCCGTCGCGCCGCCATCGACCTGACGCCGGAGCAGCAGGCGCTGGCATTGAAATGCTGGAAGGACTCCGTGTGCGACACCGGGCACGGCTCGCTGACCGTCGCCTACGCCGACGGGTTCGGCGAGAATGTCTGGCGGCAGGTGACGAAGATGGAGTTCATCGCCCAGGCGCTGACCTATCCGAACATCCGCAAGATCGTCTACACCTCGGCGCGCGGCGATGCGACCAAGGCGATTTCCGACATGCGCGCCTATGTCGCGGAGAAGGTCAACGTCATCGTCATGTTCGCCGATGCCGGGGCCGCCTTGCTGCCGACGGTGCGGGAGGCGACCGAGGCCGGCATCCTTGTCGTGCTGCATAACGGCACCGATGTCGGCGGCAGGCCGGGGCGCGACTACCTGTCCAACGTGGCCGAGAACATCTGCGGCCTCGGCGCGGCGTTCGTCGACACCGTTGACAAGAACAGCACGAAGAACCCGACACGCGTCGTGGAACTTGGCGGCACGCCAGGCAACCCGCTGAGCGCGACGTGGCAGAAATGCGCGGACCAGGAGATGCGCAAATATCCACGCCTGAAGCTGCTCGGCAAGGCCGACACCAACTGGACGCAGGAAGGCACGTTCCAGGCGATGTCGAGTTACCTGGCCCAGTATGGCAGCGTCGACGCCGTACTGTACGAGTATGCCGACGGGTTCCGTGGCGGACTGCGTGCCTACCAGTCGGCCAACAAGAAGCCGGACGTGGTGCTTGCGCTGCGCACCGACGAGCAGGGACTGTTCTGCGACTGGGAGAAGCTAAACGATCCGGACTTCAAGATCTTCTACTCCTCCGGCCAGAACTATCAGTCGCGCATCGCGCTGACCGTGGCGATGATGAAGCTGGCAGGCGACACGGTGCCGGCGCGCGTCGACGTGCCGTTCCGCATGAAGCCGGTGGTGAAAGGCCTGTGCAATCCGGCGCTGCCGCAGGACGCTTCGGTCTCCACGCTGCTGGATGCAGGGATGCTGAAGGCGATGTTCGCCAAGTAGCGGCGCCGCATCGGGAAATACCTGCATGACCGCCGCCTCGCTCGACATCGCGGACGTATCGAAGCGCTATCCGGGTGTCCTGGCGCTGGATCGCGTGAGCTTTGCCTGTATGTCGGGCGAGGTTCATGCGGTGCTGGGCGAGAACGGGTCGGGCAAGAGCACGCTGCTGAAGATCGCGAGTGGCGCGGTTGCGGCAGACGAGGGAGCCGTCACCATCATGGGCCGGCCGCTCGCGAGCGCCGACCCGGCGCTCGCGCGGCGGCTTGGTCTCGCGATCGTCTACCAGGACGACTCGCTGGTGCGCGAACTCAGCGTCGCCGACAACCTCGCTCTCGGCATTCCCGGCGCCCCCGCGCGCGGCCGGCGCGCGTGGGCGGCACGGCTGCTGGACGATTATGCGGTTCGGCTGCCGCCGGCCGCACTGGTCGGTCGCCTGACGTCCGGCGAGCGGCAGTTCCTGGAAATCGTCAAGGCGCTGGCGACCACGCCGAAAGTGCTGCTGCTCGACGAACCGACCGCGAGTCTCGACCAGTCGGGTGTGGAGATGCTGGGCGGCGTGATCCGCCGCATCGCGGCCGATGGCACTGCGGTCGTCTATGTCAGCCACCGGCTGCCTGAGATCATCGCGCTTGCCGACCGCGTCACCATCCTGCGCGACGGGGTGATGCGCGGCACCTATCCGGTGGATGCGGAAATCTCCGAGTCCGACCTGATCGCGCTCATGGTCGGCCGGCCGATCGAGACGGAATATCCGCCACGCGGCACGCCGGTCGAACCGGCTGTGGTGCTCTCTGTGCGCGACCTTTGCGGGTCGCGGTTCCGCGACCTCAGCTTCGACCTGCATCGCGGCGAGATTCTCGGCTTCGCCGGGGCGGAGGGCAACGGCCAGCGGGAAGCGATCCGGGCACTCGGCGGCCTGGAGCCGACCAGCGGCGGCACCATCCTGCGCAACGGCGCCCGTCTGCATCTGGCCGGCCCGCGGGACGCGATGGCGGCCGGCGTCGTGACGGTGAGTTCCGACCGCGCTGTGGAGTCGATCTATCCGCCGCTCGGCGTGCGGGAAAATATGACTGTGCAGGTCCTCGACCGTTTCGTGCGCGGCGGCTTCGTGTCCACCGCGGGCGAAACCGCGGCGGCGGCGGCGATGGTGGACGAGCTGGCGATCGTCGCCTCCTCGCTCGACCAGCCGATCAGCGGCCTGTCGGGCGGCAATCAGCAGAAGGCGGTCATGGCACGGGTGTTCCTGCGCGGTGCGGACGTGGTGCTGATCGACGAGCCGACGCAGGGCGTCGATGCCGGCGCGCGCGTGGACATCTATCATGCGATCCGTGCCAAGGCGGATGCCGGCACTGCCTGCGTGCTGAATGCGTCGGATGCGCTGGAACTCGCCGGCATGTGCGACCGTGTGCTGGTGTTCTCCCGCGGGCGCGTCATCCGGCAGATTCCGCGCGGCGAGTTGTCGGAGGAGAGCATCGTCGGCAGCTTCCTGCGCGCGCGGCAGGCGGCGGGTGGCGACACGGCGGCGGTGCGCGGCTTGGCGGCGCTCGCCGGTGGCGCCGCGCGCATGGGACTGGCACTCGTGGTGGTGCTGGCGCTGATCCTTGCCGCCGCAGTCTACGCCGCGCAGCGCACGCCGGTGTTCCTCTCGGACCTCAATATCCGCCACATCCTGCTCGCCGCCGCCCCGCTCGCGCTGGTCACGGCGG
>JAKAZX010000398.1 GCA_021826485.1 Pseudomonadota bacterium
TCTCCAGCACGTCGCGGAAGCCTTCGGTCGCCAGCAGCACGCCGCGCGGGAAGCGGCGTTCCAGCACCGCGTTGGTGGCGATGGTGGTGCCGTGCAGCAGCATCCCGACATCGCCCGGCCCGAAGCCGAACCGCGCCGCCGCCGCGAGGATGCCGGCCAGCAGCCCCTCCGCCGGGTCGGCGGGGGTGGTGGGCACCTTGGCCGCGTGCAGCACGCCGGTGCGCCCGTCGAGGATCTGCAAGTCGGTGAAGGTGCCGCCGATATCGACGCCGATGCGCACCCTGGCGTCTGCCAACCCAACCCCCTTCGCCGCCCGCCCCTGCTTAGCCCGGCGCCGCCGGCCCGGTAAACCCGGGGGTTGCGCGCCGCCGCGGGACTGCGTAGGACACGCGCCGTGGCCGGGACCTCGGGTGCGTAGCTCAGCGGGAGAGCATCGCCTTCACACGGCGGGGGTCACAGGTTCAATCCCTGTCGCACCCACCACGGGTTCAATCGGTTACGCCGGATCGGCGACGGGCCGCGAGCGGCGTAGCAACCGCATGGCGACCAGCGCGGGCGGCATAGCGATCCGCCCGGCGCGCCTGCGGGGGCGAACGCAGAGTCGTGCGCCCGCTTCCTGACAGGTAACCGCGCGGTACGGAGCCGGCGCCCAGCCGTGCGCCAGGATGAACACGACCAAACCGGACAGTTCCAACGCCAGCCACCTTCTTCATGCAACGCGGCGATCCAGTCTTGATCCGCGAGCCGGGGCCAAGGCGTTTGGGAATGCTAATCGTCGGGCCGCCCTGCGGGGCAAGCCGGTCGGTGATAACCGCTCAAACGCGTTGCAGCCGAATTTGCCGAGCGCTGCCGCGAAGCCGGCAGGAGCCAAACTCCCTATGCCGTTTGGCAGGCTACAAAGCACCACTGCCAATTATCGTCTGCCGAACGCTGGGCAGGACCCCTAATGACTGGCTGCCCCAGCGCCGCTTCGAGGGCTACGATCCTATCGTTGTAGCCCATTCCATCAACATCGGTGACGAAAACACCCACGAAGCATTCGATTTCGCAGAATCCCAGGATGATATTCATCTTGTCTCGATCTGCAATGACGGCGGCGGGATTTACGCCGTCATCCATGATTTTGAACTCGATGATCGCCACGGGGCTGCCGTCATCGTAAAGTGCGAGGTCAGCGCGATAACCGCCAATTGTTCGAATCATGCCCGCGTCAATTGGCGCGCCGAGTTCGTTAGCAATGAGTGTATACGAGCGCTCGACGTGGGCATGGAGTCCCAAAGCGTTGAAAATCTGGGGCGCCACGAAGCCACCCAGAAAAATTTCCGGCGTCTCGTTGTCCTGCTGGATGCCCGAAATCCTGCGATATGTCAGGACGGCTTCGGTTCCGGCTGTCACCAGAGCTTCTGCAACAGGCATTTTGCTTCCCCCACGCGTGAGGATGATCGCTATGCGGAAGGTTGTAACCGCGAGCGCATGATTGCAATCGGCTTGATTGTTCGGGATCACAGATTCAATCCTCATCGCCCCCACGCCGCTTCCGTCGTGGACAACGGCCCCCCTGCGGCGGCAGTATGCGCATCATCCGATTGCGCCCATTCCTTGACCGGCCGGGGGAAGACCATGCCGCAACGCATTGCCGTCATTCTGCTGCCGCTCCTGTGCCTCGGGGTGCTGGGGGGTTGCGGGGACAGCGCGCTCAGCCGCGGCACCAGCGGGGCGGCGATCGGCGCCGGCACCGGGGCGGCGGTGTGCGCGGTGACGGTGATCGGGATTCTACCCTGTGCGGTGGTGGGCGGCGCGCTCGGCGCGGCCGGCGGCACCGCGACCGCGGGGCCGGATGAGGCGCCGCCGGAGATTGCCGCCGCGCCCCCGACCGCGCTGGCCGCTGCGCCGGCGGACACGCCTTCGGCCGGGAACGACCCGATCGCCGCGCCCTCGCCGCGCGTCGGCGTCACCGCGGAGCCGCTGAACTAGCCGTCCGCGCCGTCAGTTCTGCACGGTCAGCGTGATGCTGCTGGACAGCGTGGTGTTGGCCACCGTCAGCGCCGGCAGCGTCGCCGTCCAGGGATAGGTGGCGCTGATCGTCACGGTGCCGCCCGGCTGGTAGCTCGGGTTGAAGCTGACCGTCACGGTGCAGGTGCCGCAACTGCCGAGCAGCGGCTGCACCGCACTGTCGAACACCGTGGTGATTGAGGCGGCGGTGGCCGAACTGCTGTTGACGATGGCATAGCGCGCCGCCACCGCCACGCCACGATCGAGCGCGTGCTGGTCGCCCATCAATCGCCCAAGATCGATCGCGCCGAGCAGCACGGCGATGACGAACGGCAGCACCAGCGCCAGTTCCAGGGAGGCGGTGCCGCGGCGGTCGCGCAGGCGCCTCATTGCAGCCGCGCCGTGGCGCTGGACGAGATCGGATAGTCGGCGGCGAAGCCGGGCAGCGGCACCGGCAGCGTGACCGTGGTGCTGACCGAGACGGTGACGAATTCGGTCATCGTGTCGCCCGAGGCGCAGGTGCTGGTGCAACTGACCGCGCTGCCGCCGTTGCGGCTCCAACTGGAGGAGGTGGGCAGGCAATAGCAGGCGCTGCTGGCGGTGACGGTGGGAGCCGGCGTGGCGCTGCCGAACGCCGTGGTCGCGGCGCTGACGATCGCGCTGCTGCTGCCGGCGCCGTTGCCGAAGGCATAGAGCAGGCCGGCCTGTTCGGCGCGCGAGGCGGCGGCCCAGGTGCTCAGGATCAGGCCGACATCGGTCACGCCGCCCAGCATCGGCACCAGCACCAGGAAGCCGAGCAGCGCCGCCTCCACGCTGACCACGCCGCGGCGGTTCTTCAGCAGCTTCGTCATTGCAGCAGGGAGACCGCGGTATTGGCGCCCGCCGTGCCGCCCGCCGCCGCCGCGATCACGGCGGAGCCGGTGACGTGGATGACATCGGCGATCACGCTCATCGTCGCGCCGGAGGCGGCGACCAGCCGGGCGTCGTTGCTCATGTCCAGCTCGCCGCACGGCAGATAGAAATCGCCCGAGACCTCCAGCGTCGAGCCGCCGGCCATCGGGTCGTCGATCAGGCTCGACGAGCTGCCGCCGCTGCCGCAGGTCTGCCAGACCAGGATGCCTGCCGTGGGGCCGGAGGTCGGCGCGCTCATCTGCGTCGGCGTGTTGGAATAGTTGGTCCATTTGAAGCCGCCGGGCGTCGAGCCGGTGAGCACGAACGTGACGCCGCTGGCGCTGGTCACGTCGGCGTTGTTGAAGGTCAGCGTGCCGTTGACGACGTAGTAGATGCCGGGATCGAACACGTCGGTGCTGCCGTTGCCGCCGATCGTGGTGTTGCCGCAGAACACGTTCTGCGTCTGCGTGAAGTGGTACGGCGTGCTCTGCCAGGCGGTGAAGCTGGTGCCGGACGGATAGCTGCAACTGCCCGGGCTCGGCGCGGTCTGGCTGGCGAACGGGTTGGGCTTGGCCGCCGCACCCGACATCGCCGGGTTGGGCGAGAGCGTGTTGCTGCCGCTGTTCGATTCGGAAACCCCGCCGACCGCGCCGATGCTCTGCCCGGTCAGCGTGCCGCTGTTGAGATACACCGCGGTGGTGGCGGAGGAGTTGGCGAACACGCCGCAGCCGCTGGCGGTGATGCTGCCCATGTTGTCGACCTGGATGGCATCCGAGATCGACGGGTTGAGCGCGAGCACGCAGGCGGGTCCCGGCTTGGTGCCGGCCGTCGCGCTGGCCGAGGCCGCCGGCGCGGCGCTG
>JAKAZX010000399.1 GCA_021826485.1 Pseudomonadota bacterium
GGCGGAGGCGCTGGAGGCGGAGGGGATGCGGCTGCACCGCCGCGCCACGATCCGCGCCGTCGAGGCGCAGGGGGCGGCGCGGGTGGTGCGGCTCTCGGACGGCAGCACGCTGGCCGCCGACCTCGTGTTCGCCGCGATCGGGCGCACGCCGAACACCGCGGCGCTGGGGCTGGCGCAGGCCGGCGTCGCCATCGACGGGTTCGGCGCCGTGCGGGTCGATGCCGAGCAGCGCACCAGCGTCCCGCACATCTACGCGATCGGCGACGTGACCGACCGGCTGAACCTGACGCCGGTCGCGACCGCGGAGGGGCATGCGCTGGCGGACAGGCTGTTCGGCGCCGGCCCGCGGTCCTGGGCGCTCGACCGGGTGGCGACCGCCGTGTTCTCCATCCCGCCGCTGGCGACCGTCGGCCTGACGGAGCACGAGGCGGCGGCGCGCGGGCCGGCGGAGATCTACCTCACCCGGTTCACTCCGATGCGGCACGCCCTGTCCGGCCGGCCGCGCCGGACGCTGATGAAGCTGGTGGTGGACCAGCAGAGCCAGGCGGTGATCGGCGCGCACATGCTGGGGGAGGATGCGCCCGAGATCATCCAGGGCCTGTCGATCGCCATCAACACCGGCGCGACCAAGGCGGATTTCGACCGCACCGTGGGCATCCATCCGACCGCGGCGGAGGAGTTCGTGACGCTGCGCACCCGCACCCGCCTGGCCGAAGGGCCGCGCCCGGCGGAGGGCGACCCGCAGATCATGCCGCCGGAGGAGATCGGCGCAGCGGAGGCCGGGGTCGGCTGCTGAGCGCCCGGGCTGTAGCCAAGCCGTCAAATTCGGGGGATAAGGCGCAACCCTTTGACCGCCCGAGTGCATGATGATGCCTGCTTCCTGGACCCCGGACTCCTGGCGTGACCGCCCGATCCGGCAGGTTCCCGCCTATCCCGACCCCGCCCGCCTCGCCGCGGCGGAGGACAAGCTGCGCCGCTATCCGCCGCTGGTGTTCGCCGGGGAGGCACGGCGGCTGAAGGCCGGGCTGGCGCAGGTGGCGGAGGGGCGCGCCTTCGTCCTGCAGGGCGGCGACTGCGCCGAGAGCTTCACCGACTTCACCGCCAACATCATCCGCGACACGTTCCGGGTGCTGTTGCAGATGGCCGTGGTGCTGACCTTCGGCGCCAGCGTGCCGGTGGTGAAGATGGGCCGCATGGCGGGCCAGTTCGCCAAGCCGCGCAGTTCCGATGCCGAGACGATCGACGGCACCACGCTCCCCAGCTACCGCGGCGACATCGTCAACGGCCCGGAATTCACCGCCGAGGCGCGCGTGCCCGATCCCGGCCGCATGGAAACCGCCTATTTCCAGTCCGCCGGCACGCTCAACCTGCTGCGCGCCTTCGCCACCGGCGGTTATGCCGACCTGCATGAGGTGCATCGCTGGAATCTCGGCTTCATCGCCCGCTCCCCGATGGCCGACCGGTACCGCGATCTGGCGCACCGGATCGACGAGACGCTGGGGTTCATGGCCGCCTGCGGCATGACCAGCGGCACCACGCCGCAGATCCGCGAGACCGAGTTCTTCACCAGCCACGAGGCGCTGCTGCTGCCCTATGAGCAGGCGCTGACGCGCGTCGATTCGACGTCCGGCGAGTGGTACGCGTGCTCCGCGCATTTCCTGTGGATCGGCGACCGCACCCGCCAGCCGGACGGCGCACATGTCGAGTTCCTGCGCGGCGTCCGCAACCCGATCGGGCTGAAGGTTGGGCCGAGCACCACGGCGGACGACCTGCTGCGGCTGGTCGCGACGCTCAATCCGGATGACGAGCCGGGCCGGCTGACGCTGATCAGCCGCATGGGCGCGGACAAGGTGGCGCGCCTGCTGCCGCCGCTGCTGCGCGCGCTGCGGCGGGAAGGGCGGCGGGTGGTGTGGCTGTGCGATCCGATGCACGGCAACACGATCTCCACCGCTGCGCGGCTGAAGACCCGTAGTTTCGACGCGATCCTCGCCGAGGTGCGCGGCTTCTTCGATGCGCATGCCGAGGAAGGCACCTGGGCGGGCGGCGTGCATGTCGAGATGACCGGGCGGGACGTGACGGAATGCGTCGGCGGTGCGCACCGCCTGACCGAGAGCGATCTCGCCCGCAGCTACGAGACGTTCTGCGATCCGCGGCTGAACGCGGAGCAGTCGCTGGAACTCGCGTTCCTGGTGGCGGAGGAGTTGAAGGCCCGGCGCGGTCCGGTGGTCGAGCGGCAGCCGGCGGTGGCGGCACAGTAGCGATGACGGCGCACGGCGCGTCGGCGGACGAACTCGGGCGCGACATTGCCGCCCGCACCGATGCGTATTTCAACCGCACCCGCGGGGTGGTGCAGCGGTTCGGCGACAAGCGTGTCACCTACGCGGTGTTCCTGCGGCGCCCGGTGATCTCCGCCCCGCGGCTGATGCTGGACTGGCTCGCCAGCGTCGCCGCCGCCCGCGCCACCGAATTCGACATCGACCTCGTCCAGCCGGAAGGAAGCTGGACCGGCGCCGGCGAGCCGATCGTCTACATCACTGGCGGCCTGACCGAACTGGCCGATCTGGAAACCATCCTGCTGCAGAAGCTCGGGCCGTGCTGCGTCGCCGCCCACAACGCCTATCAGATGTGCCTCGCGCTGCCCGATATCGGCTTCCTGGCGATGGAGGCGCGGCACTGCGCGGGCGCCGAGATGCAGGACATGATGGCCTACGCCGCAAGCGTCGGCAGCACCGCGGCGCAGCGGGAAGGCGCCCGCGGGTTCGTCGGCAACGCCAATGACGGAACGGCGCACTGGTTCGGCGCGCAGGCCGGGCGCGGCACCATGCCGCACGCGCTGATCGGCTATGCCGGATCGACGGTGCGGGCGGCGGAGATGTTCCACGCCACCTATCCGGACGAGCCGCTGACCGTGCTGACCGACTATTTCGGCAGGGAGATCGCCGACGGCATCGCGGTCTGTCGCCGCTTCCCGGAACTGGCGACGGCCGGGCGGCTGGCGGTGCGGCTCGACACGCATGGCGGGCGGTTCCTGGAAGGCCTCGATCCGGCCGAGAGCTATGCGGTGCTCGAACGCCACGCGCCGGGCGCGATCCGCCGCTACCGCAGCGAGACGGAACTGCGCTACCTGGTCGGGACGGGGGTTTCGGCGGCGGCCGTCTGGCGCATGCGCGAGGCGCTGAACGAAGCCGGCTTCACCGCGGTGCGCATCGTCGTCAGCTCCGGCTTCAATGTCGAGAAGTGCCGCGTCATGGCGGACGCCCACGCGCCGATCGATCTCGTCGGTACCGGCAGCTTCATCCCCGATCTCTGGAGCGAGACCTACGCGACCGCTGACATCGTCGCCTATGACGGCGTGCCGATGGTGAAGGTCGGGCGGGAATTCCTGCTGCGACGCAACGGCGCCCGCCGGCGCAGCGGATAGGACAAAAGAAAACGCGCCGGACGGGCGAACCGTCCGGCGCGTCGGTATCAGGCTGCTGCCTGATCGGTCGGCGTCACTCGCAGGTCGAGGCAGCGGCGAGCTGTGCCGTCTCGGCCTTGCCGCTGTCATTGCCGCGTGCCGCAAGCTGCGCCGCATCGGACTGGCCGGAGTCGTTGCCGCGTGCCGCAAGCTGCGCCGCATCGGACTGGCCGGAGTCGTTGCCGCGTGCCGCAAGCTGCGCCGCATCGGACTGGCCGGAGTCGTTGCCGCGTGCCGCAAGCTGCGCCGCATCGGACTGGCCGGAGTCGTTGCCGCGT
>JAKAZX010000400.1 GCA_021826485.1 Pseudomonadota bacterium
TGCTGCCGTGAACGATCGCCGCTTGGACGGGCGCGCGGACGGCTAAAGAAACGCGACGCCGCCGTTCACGCCGACGGTCTGGCCGGTCATGAAGCCGTTGCCGACCACCAGCAGCACCGCCTGCGCCACTTCCTCAGGCAGGCCCATGCGGCCGACCGGCACGCGGGCGACCATGCCCGCCTGCTTCAGCGGCGCCCCCATCTCGGTGTCGATCGGGCCGGGGGCGACGGCGTTGACGGTGATGCCGTGCTTCGCCAGCCGGGCCGCATAGCCCCGCGTCAGCCCCTCCATGCCGGCCTTGGAGGCGTTGTAGACCGGGCTGATCATGCCGCCGCCGCGCGCCGCGGCCGAGGAGATGTTGACCACCCTGCCCCATTGCCGCGCCCGCATTCCGGGCAGCACCGCCTCGGTGCACAGGAAGGCGGATTTCAGGTTGCCGGCAATGGTGCGGTCGAAATCCGCCTCCGCGATCGCCTCGCCCCCGGTCGCGATGGCGATGCCGGCATTGTTCACCAGCACATCGACCGGGCCGAGCGCGCGCTCGGCCTCCGCCGCCATCGCCGCGACCGCGGCGGCCTGCGCCACGTCGGCGCGGAGCGCGACTGCCCGCCGGCCGAGGGCGCGGATGGCGGCGACCGCCGACTCCGCCTCCGCCGCCCGCGCCACGAAATTGACCGCGACATCCGCGCCCGCCTCGGCCAGCGCCAGCGCGACCGCGCGGCCGATGCCGCGGGAGGCGCCGGTCACCAGCGCCACCCGTCCGTGCAGATCCGGCATTGCCGTCATTCCCCTGCTCCCTCTGCGGTCACTGCGCCGCCGCGGCGATGCGCGCCAGCACTGCCTCACGGCCCAGCGCCGCCGCGGTCGCGTCGATCGGCGGGCTGGTGGTGCTGCCGGTCAGCGCGGCGCGCAGCGGCTGCGCCACCTGGCCGAGCTTCATCCCGCCGGCCTCGGCGAACGCGCGCAGCGCCGCATCGATGCCGGCGGCGGAGAAATCCGTGGCCGCGAGCGCGGGGGCCAGGTCGCGCAGCATCAGCCTCGCCTGCGGCGTCAGCAGCGCCGCCGCCTTCGGCTCCTGCGGCAGCGGCAGCGGATGGGCGAGGAAGGCGGCGGCATCGGCGAGATCGACCAGCGTGCGCGCGCGCTCCTTCAGCGCCGGCATCAGCGCGCGGATGCGGTGCAGCGCGTCGGTGCCGAGCGCCAGCGCCGGCCGCGCGGCGAGCCGCCGCCCCACTTCCTCGGTCAGCCGGTCGTCATCGGCGGCGCGCAGCCAGACGGCGTTGATATGCGTCAGCTTGGCGTAGTCCATGCGCGCCGCCGCGCGGCCCACGCCGTCGAGATCGAACAGCCGCACCGCATCGGCGCGGGAGATCACCTCGGCATCGCCGTGACCCCAGCCGAGCCGCAGCAGGTAGTTGCACAGCGCCTCGGGCAAAAATCCCTGCTCGCGGAATTCCAGCACGCTGACCGCGCCGTGGCGCTTCGACAGCTTGGCGCCGTCGGCGCCGTGGATCAGCGGGATATGCGCGAATGCCGGCGGCTGCCAGCCCATCGCGTCATACACCTGCAACTGGCGGAACGTGTTGGTCAGATGGTCGTCGCCGCGGATCACATGGGTGATCGCCATGTCATGGTCATCGACGACGACCGCGTGCAGATAGGTCGGCGTGCGGTCGCTGCGCAGGATGATCATGTCGTCGAGTTCGCGATTGGCGACCCGCACGTCCCCCTGCACCAGATCGTGCACTACGGTCTCCCCCTCCCGCGGGGCGCGCAGGCGGATCGCCGGGGCGATGCCGGCCGGCGCCTCCGCCGGATCGCGGTCGCGCCAGCGCCCGTCATAGCGCGGCGGCCGGCCCTCGGCGATCGCACGTTCGCGCATCTCGCGCAGTTCGTCGGGCGTGCAGTAGCAGCGATAGGCGCGCCCGGCGGCCAGCATCGCCTCCGCCACCTCGACGTGGCGGGCCTGGCGGGTGGACTGGAACACCGGCGGCTCGTCCGGATCGAGGCCGAGCCAGGCCAGCCCGTCCAGGATCACCTGCGTCGCCTCCGCCGTGCTGCGCTCGCGGTCGGTATCCTCTATGCGCAGCAGGAAGGCGCCGCCGTGATGGCGGGCGAACAGCGCGTTGAACAGCGCGGTGCGGGCGCCGCCGATATGCAGCAGGCCGGTCGGGCTGGGGGCGAAGCGGGTGCGGACGGTCATCCGCCCATACTGGCGTCCCCGCCCGCCCCGATCAACGCGCGGCCGGCCGGGTTCGTTGCGGATACGGTGATGCGCGGGCTAGCCTCGCGCAATGTCCGGCCAGATGATCGTGGCGGCCCGCATCGCGCCGTTCGCCGCCCAGGCACGGCTGCGGGCGGCCGAGTGGATCGCCGCCGAGCGGGGGCGCTTCGCGCTCTGGCTGCCGGTGTTCATGCTGGCCGGCAACGCCGCCTATTTCGCCGGCCTGACGGAGCCGGCGGCACGGACCGGGCCTTCTGCCGTGCTGGCCGGCATCGCCCTGCTCGCCGCCGGCTGGGGCTGGCAGGTGCCGCGCACCGCCGCGCTGGCAGCCCTGGCCGCCGCCATCGGGTTCGCCGCCGCCCAGCACGCCGCCGCCACCGCGCCGCCCGCCATGCCGGTGCCGTTCCGCGGCGTGCTGCTGACCGGCGCGGTGCGCTCGGTGGAGATGCTGCCGCGCGGCGTGCGGGTGACGCTCACGGACCCGCGCTTCGATGACGGGCCGGCGCAGCCCCGCCGCGTGCGCGTCCGCCTGCGGACCGACGATGCGCTGGTGCCGCAGGCCGGGGACATGCTGCGCCTGCGCGCCCGGCTGTCCGCGCCCGAGCCGCCGGCCTTCCCGGGGGGATGGGACTTGCAGCGGGATGCCTGGTTCGCCGGCCTCGGCGCCTATGGCTACGCGCTGACCCGCGCCGGCGTGCTCGCCCACGCCCCGCCCGGCGGCCTCGCCGGACGCATCGAGGCGCTGCGGGAAGATATCGCCGCGCGCATCGTCGCGACGCTGCCGGGCGATACCGGCACCATCGCTGCCACCCTGCTGACCGGCATGACGGCCGCGATCCCGGAAGCCGACCGCGCCGCCTTCCGCGATTCCGGCCTCGCGCACCTGCTCGCCATCGCCGGGCTGCATATCGGCATCGTCATGGGGCTGGTGTTCGGCTGCGTGCGGCTGCTGCTGGCGGCGTGGGAGCGTGCCGCGCTGCACTGGCCGACCAAGCCGATCGCGGCGGTCGGCGCGCTGATCGCCGGCGGCGGCTACATGCTGCTGACCGGCGCGCACGTGCCGATCCAGCGCAGTTTCGCGATGGCGGCGCTGGTGACGCTGGGCGTGGTGGTGGGGCGGCGCGCGGTCTCGCTGCGCGGCCTCGCGCTCGCGATGGCCGCCCTGCTGCTGATCGCCCCGGCGCAGGCGATGGGCGTCAGCTTCCAGATGAGCTTCTCCGCCGTGCTGGCGCTGATCGCCGGCTACGAGGCGTTGCACCCGGCGCTGTCGGCGCTGCGCGGGCGCGGCTGGCGCGGGCGGCTGCTGCACCATCTGGCGACGCTTTCGCTGACCAGCGCGCTGGCCGGCACCGCTTCCGCCCCGTTCGCGGCGTATCATTTCGGGCAGGTGCAGCTCTACAACGTGCTGGCCAATGTCGCGGCGGTGCCGGTGACGGCGTTCTGGATCATGCCCGCCGGGCTGATCGCGCTCATGCTCATG
>JAKAZX010000401.1 GCA_021826485.1 Pseudomonadota bacterium
GATGATGCGGGCGGAGGAGGGGATGTAGGCATCCTCCAGCGACGGCGAGAAGGGCACCGGCACATGTGGCGGCGTGACCATGCGGACCGGTGCCTTCAGCGCCTTGAACGCATCCTCGGCGACGCGGGCTGCGATGTCGGCGGCCATGCCGCAGCGCGGATGCGCCTCATCCACCACCACCAGCCGCCCGGTATCCTCGACGCTTTCCAGGATCGTGTCGAAATCCATCGGCGAGGTGGTGCGCGGGTCGATCACCGTGGCGGCCACATTCTGCCTGCGCAGCGCGTCCGCCGCCTCGTTGGCCAGCTTCACCATGCGCCCGAGTGCCACGATGGTCACGTCGCCGCCTTCGCGGGTCAGGTTCGCTTCCCCGAACGGGATCGTATAGGGCTCGTCGGGCACGTCCTCGGCGTCGTCGTACATCGCCTTGTGCTCGAAGAAGATCACCGGGTCGTCGTCGCGGATCGCCTGGATCATCAATCCCTTCGCCTCGTAGGCCGAGGACGGGATGACCACCTTCAGGCCGGGGATGTGCGTGAACAGCGGATACAGGCACTGGCTGTGCTGGCTGGCCGCGCGGTTGCCGGCGCCGAACATGGTGCGGATGACCACCGGCGTCACCGCCTTGCCGCCGAACATGTAGCGGAACTTCGCTGCCTGATTGAAGATCTGGTCGAAGCAAACGCCCATGAAATCGACGAACATCAGGTCCGCAACCGGGCGCAGGCCAGTGGCGGCGGCGCCGATCGCAGCCCCGATGAAGCCGCTTTCGGTGATCGGCGTGTCGAGCACGCGTTCGCGCCCGAACTCGCCCACCAGCCCCTTGGTGACGCCCATCGGGCCGCCCCAGGCGTCATCCTCTCCGGGGGCGCCGAGGCCGCCGGCCACGTCCTCGCCCATCACCACCACGCGCGGGTCGCGCCGCATTTCCTGCGCCAGCGCCTCGTTGATCGCCTGTCTGAAGGATTTGGTCGTCATGATCCGCTGCTCCCTCAGTAGGACACGTAAACGTCGGTCAGCAGTTGGGCGGCGGGCGGCATCGGGGCGGCCTTCGCCTGCGCCACCGCGCCGTCGATCTCGCCGGCAACGGCGCCGTCGATGGCGTCGAGCTGGCCGCCTTCCAGCAGCCCTGCCTCCGTCACGCGCTGGCGGAACAGCGCCAGCGGATCGCGCTCCCGCCGCAGCCGGTCGGTTTCGCCGGGGGCGCGATAGGTCTGCGCATCGCCCTCGAAATGCCCGTGATAGCGGTTGAGCTTCACGTGGATCAGGCTCGGCCCGCCGCCGCCGCGGGCGCGGTCCACCGCCTCGCGCGCCGCTTCGTGGATGGCGAAGAAATCAATGCCGTCCACCTGCACCGCGGGAATGCCGAAGCCGGCGGCGCGGCCGAGCTGGCTGCCCGACACCGACCAGGAGCTGGACGTGGATTCCGCGTAGCCGTTGTCCTCGACGACGAAGATCGCCGGCAGGTTCCACGCCTTCGCGAGATTGTAGCTTTCCATCGTGGTGCCCTGGTTGGACGCGCCGTCGCCCAGGAAGGCCACCGCGACGCCGCCGGTCTTCAGCGTCTTGGCGGTCAGCGCAGCGCCGCAGATCAGCGGCGGGCCGCCGCCGACGATGCCGTTGGCGCCCATCATGCCGCGCTCCAGGTCGGCGATGTGCATCGACCCGCCCTTGCCGCCGCAGGTGCCGGTGGCGCGGCCGAAGATTTCCGCCATCATGCCGTCCACGGCGACGCCCTTGGCGATGCAGTGGCCGTGGCCGCGATGGGTGCTGGCGATCTTGTCACGGCCGTCGAGATTCATGCAGATGCCGACCGCGGAGGCTTCCTCCCCGGCATAGAGATGCACGAAGCCGGGGATGCCGCCGGCGGAGAATTCGGCGTGCACGCGGTCCTCGAATGCGCGGATGGTGCGCATCATCCGATAGGCCGCCAGCAATTCGTCGCGGTTGAGCTGCATGCCCCGCCTCCTCCCTGCCGTTGTCCGTTTCCCCCAGCCTAGGTCAGCGGGCGCGGGAACGGAAGTCTCGCGGTGGATCGATTTTCGTGGCAGTGCTCGCCGGCGGAAGGGGGACGCGGACATGACCGAGGCGGCGTTTCGCACGGCGGGGATCATCGGCTGGCCGGTCGGCCATTCGCGCAGCCCGCTGCTGCACGGGCACTGGCTGCGCCGGCACGGCATCGCCGGCGCCTATGTGCCGCTGCCGGTGCAGCCCGGCCGGATGGCGGAGGCGGTGCGCGGCCTTGCGGCGCTGGGTTTCGCCGGCTGCAACGTGACCGTGCCGCACAAGGAAGCGGCGCTGTCCGCGGTGGACGCGGCCGACCCCCTGGCGCGGCGGATCGGCGCCGTCAACCTGATCGTCGCGCGGCCGGACGGCAGCACGCATGGCGGCAACACCGACGCATACGGCTTCATCGCCAACCTAAAGGATTGCTGCCCCGGCTGGCGCGCCGAAGACGGGCCGGCGGTGGTGCTGGGCGCCGGCGGCTCGGCGCGCGCCGTGGTGGTCGGCCTGCTCGACGCCGGCGTGCCGGAGGTGCGGCTGCTCAACCGCACCCGCGCGCGGGCGGAGGAACTGGCCGGCGCGCACGACCCGCGGCTGGTCGTGGCGGAGTGGGAGAATATGGCGACCGCGTTCACCGACGCGACGCTGCTGGTCAACACCACCAGCCTCGGCATGCAGGGCCAGCCGCCGCTGGAGATCGGGCTGGCCGCGCTGCCGCTGCGGGCGGCGGTGGCGGATCTGGTCTATGTGCCGCTGGAAACCGCGCTGCTGGCGGCGGCGCGGCGGCGCGGCAACCCGGTGGTCGATGGGCTGGGCATGCTGCTGCACCAGGCGGTGCCGTCCTTCGAGGCATGGTTCGGCGTGCGGCCGGAGGTGACGGCGGAACTGCGCGCGCTGGTCGCGGCCACACTGTAGCGCGGCTTGCCCGCCCGCACCGCTGACCCTAATTTCCGCCGACCCTGCGGCGGGAGCATGGCGGATGGCGGACGAGACAAGCGGCGGGCCGCGCGAGAAGCTGATCGCGCGCAAGCAGGACTGGGCGCGGGAAGGGCGGCTGCTGACCGGGACGACGGCCGACCCCGAAACCGTGCGCCTGCCGCCCGGCCAGCGCGCCGTCACGGATTGGCCGGTGCTCGATCTCGGCATCCAGCCGGACGTGACCGCGGACAAGTTCCGCCTGGATGTCGATGGCGCGGTGGCGCAGCCGCTGAGCCTCACGCTCGCCGAGTTCATGGCGCTGCCGCAGGTGGACAGCACGTCCGACATGCACTGCGTGACGCAGTGGACGCGCTACGACAATCACTGGCAGGGCGTGGCGGCGCGCGCGCTGCTGGAACGGGTGCAGCCGGACGCGCGGGCGCGCCACGTCGTGTTCCACGCCCATGACGGCTACACGACCAATGTGCGGCTGGACCAGTTCGACCAGCCGGACGTGTTCCTGGTCCATACCTGGGAAGGCAAGCCGATCCCGCGCCAGCATGGCGGGCCGGTGCGCGTGCTGATCCCGCGCCTGTATCTCTGGAAATCGGCCAAATGGGTGCGGCGGATCGAGCTTGCGACCGCCGACCGCCCGGGCTTCTGGGAGACCCGCGGCTACAACAACAACGCCGATCCGTGGCTTGAGGAGCGGTATTCCTGACGGTCAGGACCGGGCGCGGATCGGCATCTGATCCGAGATCGGAA
>JAKAZX010000402.1 GCA_021826485.1 Pseudomonadota bacterium
CGAGGCCGGTTTCCTCTCCGTCACTGGCACGCCGGACACGCCATCGAAGGCCGGCGCATCGATCGCCGACATCGCCGCCGGGATGTACGCCTACAGCCTGATTCTCGCGGCGCTGATCGAGCGGCGCAACAGCGGGCGCGGGCAGCATCTGGACGTGTCGATGCTGGAATCGCTGGTCGAGTGGATGGGCTATCCGCTGTACTACGCAATCGACGGCGCCGCCCCGCCGCCGCGCAGCGGCGCCAGCCACGCGACCATCGCCCCCTACGGCCCCTTCCCCACCGGCGATGGGCGGACGGTGCTGCTCGGCCTGCAGAACGAGCGCGAGTGGGAGGCGTTCTGCGCCGTCGTGCTGCGCCGGCCGGAACTTGCCGCCGACCCGCGCTTCGCCGGCAATGCCAAGCGCAACGCGGCGCGGGAGGCGCTGCACGCGATCGTCGTCGCGACCTTCGCCGAACTGACGGCGGCCGAGGTGCTGGCGCGGCTGGATGCGGCGCGGATCGCCAACGCGCAGGTCAACACCATGCACGATGTCTGGCACCACCCGCAGCTCGCCGCGCGGCACCGCTGGCGCGAGATCGCGTCCGAGCAAGGCATGCTGCCCGCCCTGCTGCCGCCCGGATCATGGCCGGAGGGGGAGCCGCGCATGGGGCCGGTGCCGCCGCTGGGCGCGCATACCGACACGATCCTGGCGGAACTCGGCTACGCCGCGGGGGAGATCGCCGCGCTGCGCGACGCAGGGGCGATCTGATCGGCTGGTGCGGTCGAGAAGACTCGAACTTCCACGGGGTTTCCCCCACAAGCACCTCAAGCTTGCGCGTCTACCATTCCGCCACGACCGCCCGCGGCGGGCGCGATATAGCGGAACGCCTGGGCGGCAGCAATCGTCCGGGGCGGCGCGCTTGTTGCCGCCGGGGCGGCGTGCCAGCCTTCGCCGATGGCATACTGGCAGGATTTCGCCCCGCCCGCCGCGCCGCCGCGCGGCTGGCAGGACCGCTACGCGGCAGCGATGCCCGACGGCAGCCGGCTGCTGCTGCCGCTGCGCGACCTCGGCGATAGCGCGGTCGCCGGGCTGATCGCCAACCAGGCGTCCTTCACCGTGCTCGACCGGCTGGTCGGCTGGCTCGCCGCCCGCGTCGCGCCGTGGCGGCCGGAGGTGGTGGTCGGGCTGCCGACGCTCGGCCACGCCGTCGCCGCGGCGCTGGCGCGCGCGCTCGGCCATCCGCACTGGGCGCCCGCCGGCTTCTCCCGCAAGCTGTGGTATCAGGAGAGCCTGTCGGTTCCCGTCACCTCCATCACCTCGCCCGGCAGCGGCCGGCGCCTCTGGCTCGATCCGCGCCTGCTGGAACGGCTGGCCGGCCGGCGGGTGCTGTTGGTCGATGACGTGGTCAGCACCGGCACCTCCCTGCGCGCCGGGCTGCACCTGCTCGACACGGCCGGGATCGCGCCGGTCGGGGTGGGTGTGCTGATGCTCCAGGGCGACCGCTGGCGCGCTGCCCCGGCGCCTTGGCCCCCGCTCGCCGGCGTGTTCGCGACCCCGCTGTTCGCACGCACCACCGAAGGCTGGCAGGAAATCCCCGGCACCGCCCCGCACGACCTGTGCGCTTGACGCCGCCCGGGGGTTGCGGGAGCATTCGTTCGTCGCCTTGACGAACTCTTACCCCGGGAAACCGCCGTGGCCCCTTCCGGTCCCGCCATCGTCCGCCAGGTCTCGCTGCGCGCCGCCATGGAGGTGCTGCTGCACGGCGGCCCGGTCTCCCGCGCGGAGATCGCGCGGCGTACCGGCCTCTCGAAACAGACCGTCTCCGAAGTCGTGCGCCGGCTGGAAGCCGCCGGCTGGGTGCGCCCGCTCGGCCCGGCGCGCGGCGGGATCGGCCGCGCGGCCCTCGCCTATGCGATCGAGCCGGAGGCGGGGTTCGTCGCCGGCGTCGATCTCGGCGGCACCCGGCTGCGCGCGGCGATCGCCAATCTCAGCGGCGCGGTGCGCGCGGAGGCGGAAGAAGCGACCGACCGGCGCGGCGGCGGCCACGTGCTGCGCCAGATCGGCGCGCTGACCGGCCGGCTGGTCGCCCGCGCCGGGATCGAGCGTGCCCGGCTGCTGACGGCCGTGGTCGGCACGCCGGGGGTGGTGGACCCGGTGGGCGGAACGATCCGGATGGCCCCGAACATCCCCGGCCTCGACCGGCTGGACGTGCCGGCCGGCCTCAGGGACGCGCTGGCGATGCCGGTGACGGTGGAGAACGACGTGAACGTGGCGGCGCTGGGGGAGCACTGGCAGGGGGCCGGCCAGGGCAGCGGGCACATGGCGTTCATTGCCCTCGGCACCGGCATCGGCCTCGGCCTGATCGCCGACGGGCGGCTGCTGCGCGGGGCGCGGGGCGGCGCCGGGGAGATCGCCTGGCTGCCGCTCGGTGGCGATCCGTTCGACCCGGCGGCCCGCCGCGGCGGTGCGCTGGAGGGGGCGGTCGGCGCCGCCGGACTGCTCCGCCGCTACCCGCAGGCGGGCGACGTGAAGGCCCTGTTCGACGCCGCCGCCGCGGGGCTGGCGGAGGCGGAGGCGGTGGTGGCGGACACCGCCCGGCTGCTGACCCTCGCGGTGCTGTCGGTCGCCGCCCTGCTGGAGCCGGAACTGGTGGTGCTGGGCGGCAGCGTCGGGATGCGGCCGGAACTGGTCGCCGCGGTGCAGGCCCGCCTGCCCGCCTGCCTGCCGGAGCCGCCGCCGGTGCGAGCCAGCGCCCTCGGCACGCGGGCCGGCGTCGTCGGCGCGCTCGCGCTCGGGCTGAACCAGGTCATCAACCAGTTGTTCGGCACCGGCGATCTGCCGCGGGACCTGACGCTGCCGGCGCAGGTGGCAGCGTGACCCCGCACGACCTGCTGCGCCGCGCCGTCGCCACCCCCAGCGTCACCGGGACGGAGGCAGCGTTCGCCGCCCTGCTGGCCGATGAATGCCGCGCCCTCGGCCTGACCCCCACCGTCACGGACTTTGCGCCGGGGCGGCCGAATGTCTGGGCGGTGCGGCGCGGCACCGGCGGTGGCCGCTCCCTGCTGCTGATCGGGCATACCGACACGGTCCATGTGCGCGGCTGGCGGGAACGCTGGGCCGGCACCGAGCGGGCGGACCCGTTCGCCGCGCCGGTGATCGACGGGGAGCTGTGGGGCCGCGGGGCGGCCGACCTGAAGGCCGGGCTGTGCACCGCGCTGTCGGCGCTGGCGAAGATCGCCGATGCGCCGCTGGCCGGGGACGTGGTGCTGGGCTTCGTCGGCGACGAGGAAAGCGGCGAGCCGGGCAGCGGCGTCTCCGCCGGGATGCGCGATTTCGCCGCCGCGCTGGATGCCGGGCGAGTGCCGCGGCCGGATTTCGCGATCTATGTCGAGCCGACGCGGCTCGCGATCTACCCGGCACAGATGGGTTTCCTGATCTGCGAGATCACCGTCACCGGCCGCTCCGCCTATTTCGGCGTGCCGGAACTGGGGGCGGATGCGCTGCGGGCGGCGCATGCGGTGCTGGCGGCGCTGTGGGCGCATTCGGCGGACCTGTCGGCAGCGGCAACGCATAAGCTGATCGGCCGCGCCTTCCTGCTGGTCACCGGCATCAGCGGCGGCGGCCTGATCGCGGTGCCGGCAGAGGTGCGGCTGTCGCTGATCCGCAAGCTGCGGCCGGGCGATCCGCTGGATGCGGCGCG
>JAKAZX010000403.1 GCA_021826485.1 Pseudomonadota bacterium
GCGGCCGCCAGGCCGAATGGGTGTGGCGCTCGAACTGGTCGGCGGCCTGGTCGCGGAAGAACTCCATGCTGTTCCTGCGCTCGATCAGCGTCTGCCCCTCGGCGGTGAGGCGTTCGAGTTCGACCGAGCGGATCTCGGAGCCGTCCTGTTCCTTCTGGCTGCGCTTCTGCGCCAGCTCGTTGTCGTCCAACTCGCGCTCGATGCGGCCAACGGTGCGGTGGAAGAGATTGACCGTCGACCAAAGCAGGTCTTCGAGGTCGGGTTCGAGGCGGGTGTCCGCCAGGGTGGCGACGAGGGCGTCGAAGATGTCGGCCACGGCGCCGGCGATCGCATTGCCATCAGGTAGTGGTCTCGGGTCGGGTTCGTCCTGGAAGGGGCGATAGCCGTAGAGCTGGAGTTCGGCGAGGACGTGATCGGTCGGAGATGAACTGTGCGGCGGCTCGAAACCGGTGTCGTCGTGTTCGGTTGTCATGGTGCTTTCCTTCGTCGGATCGACCGCGCCCATCGCGGCCTTCTTGGCGACGAAAGGCGGCGGGCGGACCGGACCTGCACCCGGAGCGGAGCGAAGGGCCGAAGCGAAGCGGAGGATGGCGGGGGCCGGCTATTTTGCCTCGCGATGTAAAGGCGGGCCTGCCCGCCGACGGAAAATAGTTGGCCATCCGCCATTGCTGGTCGGGGCCGTTTGCCGCCCCGATCGCCCTCTCAGAAGGCCGTGGGCGCGGTCCTCTCCGACAAGGCTGGAAAGCACATCGATCGAATACGCCATGAGACCGCCGCCGCCGCGGACATCATTTTCGGTGCCGCTTCACGCCGCCCATCCCATGAATCGAGCGACGTCTTCCGCCGCGATCTGCACCCGCAACGCCGCCCGTAGCGCATTGATGCCGAGCGTGCGGAGATCCTCGTTGAAGTCACCCAGTCGTGGCGACAGGGCTATCGCCTCGATCCCGGCCTCGTTCGCCCGGTCGATCAGGCTCGCCATGGCGCCGTCCCCGGCCGGATCGTCGTCGCGGGCGATGTAGAGTCGGCGCAGCGTTGCCGGGAACAGGACGGCGGCGAGGTGTGCGGCCGAGAGCGCGGCCACCATCGGCATGGTGGGCATGGCGCTTCGGAGCGACAGCATGGTTTCGATGCCTTCACCGGCCGCCAAGACATCGCGCGCCACATCGAAACGGACGCCGTTGCCCAGAAGGGTGCCCATCGCCCGTCTCGGCGTGTCGATCGCCGCCTTGTCCCGTCCCGATGGGTCGAGCCATGTGCGATGCGCCCCGGTGATCCTGCCGTCGAAATCGGTGATGGCTGCGATCATCGCCGGCCAGGTCTCGGTCGGGGAATGCCGATCTGGTCGGTAGTAGCAGCGTGGGTGGAAGCGGAGGTTTCCGGTTCCGTGCAAAGCCGTAATGCCGCGTTTGCGCAAATACGTTTCGACGACTGTGCCAGTAATCGGCTGTGCCATCGCGAAGAGCCGGTGTGCTGATTCCGGCGATCCAGCCTGTGCGGACGATGGAAGCCGCGCATGGTCTGGTTCTGGCTCCGATCTCGGCAGGCTGAGAAAGTGCCGGGCCTCTTGGCGACGTCGCGGAAATCGGAAAGGCCGCAGCTCTCGCGGATGACATCGAGGAGGTCGCCGTGATCGCCGGTCGCAGCGTCGGTCCATTTTCCCGCTGCACCCTTGCCGGATTCCGGTCCTTTCAGCCTGACGAACAGGGAGCGGCCGGGCGCGTTCCTCACGTCGCCGACCAGCCAATAGCGGCCCTCGCGGCGGCCGTTGGAGAGATAATGGCGGCACACCGCCTCGGCATCGCGCGCGAGCCGGTGCGCCAGGTCGGCGGCATCGAGCGCCATCGTCACGCCGCCGCCCGCTCGGCGACGCGCGCGAGCGGATAGCGTTCCAGCACCTTCGCCAGGATCACCGGGCCGGCGGCGTCGGTCGGGACGAACATCCTGAGCTTCCACGAGATGATCTCATGGAACAGGCCATAGGCGCGCAGCCGGTCACGCATCGCGTCGGTGAAGCCGGTCAGTTCGATGCGGTTTGCGCCCATGATGCGGACGCGGCGAAGTTGAAGCCCTTCGGCAAGATCGAAGATGGTCTTGCCATCCATCAGCGCGATAAAGGCCTCATCGGCCGACAGGTTCGATGGGCTGGTTTCAAGCGCGGTGGCCACCCATGCCGCCGAAACCTTGCGACCGACAATACGCTCGCCCGCATCGGTCTGGAGCCGATAAACCCGGCTCGACTCGTTCGGCAAACGCTTCCAGATTGGCAGCAAGAGACCGGCGACGATGTGGATCTCGCTGTCGGTGAATTCCGGCACATCGGCGAGTTCGGCCGCCCAGGCACGGGTGAAGCTTTCGCGGTCGGCTTCCCGCCAATGCGTCTAGGGCATCATCGCCAGCGGCATGGCGGGATGCTCCATCGGCCGGATGAGCCGCACGCGGCGTTCGACCTCGCCATCGTCGAGCATCAGGCTCGGCGCCGGAACCTGCACGTCGGCGCGGCCCGACTGGTTGTTGACCAGAAGCAGGGCGCGGGGATCGGACAGCCGGCCCAGCGCCTCGTCGAGCGTGACCGGCCGGTTGAGCTCGCGCTGCGTGATCGTCAGCAGGCGGGTTTCCGCCGAGGTGCCGGGGTGCGTGTAGATGGTCTGCCGGCCGGTGACGACGAAGCTCTCCGCCGTCAGCGTCTCCAGCCCGACATCGTAAGTTCCCGATGCGATGGCGCCCTCGATACGGGCGGTCAGGAGCTGCTCGAACGCCGTGAACAGGATGTTCTGAAGATCGATCGTCAGCGCCAGCAGACGATTGAGGAAGGTGGTGATTGGCGGCAACTCATCCCTGATGCCGTTGCTGTCGGTGAGCTTCAGCCCGGTTGCATCCTCGAACGCGCCCAGCGAGCACCCCTCGACCTTGCCCATGACCAGCAGGACATAGAGCTGGCGTAAAGCGTCGCGGGCGTAGTGGCTCTCCAGATTGTCTTCGGGCCTGAACAGGCCCTGGCCGCCGGTCTGACGCTGACCCTTGGTGATGGCCCCGAGCGTGTCGAGCCTGCGGGCAATGGTCGATAGGAAGAGATTCTCAGCCTTCACGTTCGTCGCGATCGGCCGGAACAGCGGCGGTTGCGCCTGGTTGGTGCGGTTGGTCCGCCCCAGGCCCTGGATGGCGGCGTCCGCCTTCCACCCCGCCTCCAGCAGATAGTGGACGCGCAGGCGGCGGTTCTTCGCCGAGAGTTCGGCATGGTAGGAGCGCCCAGTGCCACCGGCATCCGAAAAGACGAGGATGCGCTTGGCGTCGTCCATGAATGCCTGGGTTTCGGCGAGATTGGCCGAACCCGCGCGGTTCTCGACGGCGAGGCGATCGACGCCATCCGATCCGGTCTGGCGGATGATACGGCGCGAGCGGCCCGTCACCTCGGCGACCAACTCAGTGCCGAAGCGCTGGACGATCTGATCGAGCGCGCCATGCACCGGCGGCAGCGAAGCGAGCTTCTCGATCAGGCGATCACGGCAGGCAACGGCCTCGCGGCTCTGGACGGGCTGGCCATCACGGTGGACTGGCCGCGAGGCGAGATTGCCCTCGCTGTCGGTGAATGGCTCGTAGAGCTGGGTCGGGAAGCTGTGCGCCAAGTAATCCAACACGTACTCGCGCGGCGTGATGTCGACCTGAACGTCGCCCCAT
>JAKAZX010000404.1 GCA_021826485.1 Pseudomonadota bacterium
ACACCAGCGTCCGCATCGCGCCGACCCGTGCGGCAAGCTGCGTCGTCGTCGCCGGACCCACGTCCAGGATCATCATGCCGGCGGGCACCGCGTCGATCGCCACGGTCCGTGTCGCCACGCCGGGCTTCAGCGCGTCGGCGATCACCGCATCCGCCGGCAGCAGCACGTCGCACGTTGCCGCCGCCGCGCGGGCGAGGATGTCGCGCGCCGTCGCGTGCATGTCGGCCTCCTGCAACGAGGCGCCGACGCCCTTGCCCTCGGCGGCCAGGAAGGTGTTGGCCATGGCGCCGCCGATCACCAGCACATCGACCCGGCCCACTAGATTGCCAAGCAGGTCGAGCTTGGTGGAGACCTTCGCCCCGCCCACCACCGCCATCACCGGCCGCGCCGGCGTGGTCAGCGCGGATTGCAGTGCCTCCAGCTCCGCCTGCATCAGCCGGCCCGCATAGCTCGGCAGCAGATGGGCGATGCCCTCGGTGCTCGCATGCGCGCGATGGGCGGCGGAAAAGGCGTCGTTCACGAACAGATCGCCGAGCTTGGCCATGTCGGCCGCGAAGGCGCGATCGTTGCCCTCCTCCCCGGCGTGAAAGCGCGTGTTCTCCAGCACCGCCACGTCGCCGTCGGACAGTGTCTCGATGGCCTGCTGCGCCGGCAGGCCGATGCAGTCCTCGGCGAAGCGCACCTTCCGTCCCAGCACCTCGCCCAGCGCCAGCGCCATCGGCGCGAGCGACATGGCGGGAACGCGCCTGCCCTTCGGCCGGTCGAAATGACTGAGCACGATCACGCGCGCGCCCTTGCCCGACAATTCGCGGATCGTCGGGCACAGCCGCTCGATCCGCGTCAGGTCGGTGATGCGCCCGTCATGCACCGGCACGTTCAGGTCGGCGCGCAGCAGCACCCGCTTGCCGGCAACCGCAACCCCGTCCAGCGTGCGCAGGGTCATCGCGCGTCCCCTAGAGGCTGCCGAACAGCGCTGCCGTGTCCGCCATGCGGTTGGAGAAGCCCCATTCGTTATCGTACCAGCCCATCACACGGGTCAGCGCGCCGTCCACCACGGTCGTCTGCGGGGCGTCGAAGCTGCACGATGCGGCGACGTGATTGAAGTCGCTGCTGACCAGCGGCTCCGTGTTGTACGCCAGGATGCCCTTGAGCGGGCCTTCGCTCGCCGCCTTCATCGCCGCGTTGACCTGCTCCTTGCTCGCGCTTCGTTCCAGCATCACGTCGAGCGAGACCAGCGAGACGTTCGGCGTCGGCACGCGGATCGCGGTGCCGTCCAGCTTGCCCTTCAGCTCGGGCAGCACCAGGCCGACCGCGCGCGCCGCCCCGGTGGTCGTCGGGATGATGTTGGCGGCGGCGGCACGGGCGCGGTGCAAATCCTTGTGCAGCGTGTCCACGGTGCGCTGGTCGCCGGTATAGGAATGGATGGTCACCATGTAGCCGCGCAGGACGCGGAAATTGTCGTGCAGCACCTTGACCATCGGCGCCAGGCAGTTGGTGGTGCAGGAGGCGTTGGAGATCACCGTCATGTCGCGCGTGATCACGGAATGGTTGACGCCGTACACCACCGTCGCATCGGCGCCGTCGGCGGGTGCGGAGATCAGCACCTTGCGTGCGCCGGCCTCGATCAGGTGGACCGCCTGTTCCTTCTTGGTGAAATGCCCGGTGCATTCCATCGCCACATCGACGCCGCGATATGGCACCTTGGTCGGGTCCTTCTCCGCCGAGACGCGGATCGGCCCCCAGGTGCGGCCGGCGTGGCGGATCGTGATGGTGTCGCCGGACACCTCGACCTCGCCGGGAAACCGGCCATGCACGGAATCGTAGCGGAACAGGTGGGCGTTCGCCTCGACGCTGCCAAGATCGTTGATCGCAACCGGCGTCACGTCCTCGCGCCCGCTTTCCACGATCGCGCGCAGCACCAGCCGCCCGATGCGTCCGAACCCGTTGATCGCGACAGTGACGGTCATGTGGCCAATCCTTCCTGTTGCAAGCGGCGGCTTGCCGGTTGATGCCGGTCGGCAACGGCCCGTCCCCGCACCGGCCGGGGGCGGCGGGCGCGGGCCGATCGCACGATCTGCGCTTGCGCCGGATTTAACCGGAACCGCCCAGCGGGTCCATGCAAGCCAGCCGGCATTTGAACGCCGGCACCGCCCTCAGAGCGTGTGAAAGAAATCGACGCAGCGACTCCTTTCCCTCTCCGCCCCGCTGGGGCGGAGAGGGAGAGATTCGCTGCCTCGGTAACACCCTTGGGCATTCCTTCACACGCCCTCAGGCGCCCGCCTGCGCCAGCTTCAGCACGGCGGCGGCGACCCCGTCGGCGGTGATCCCGACTTCGCGATACAAATCCTCCGCCGGGGCGGAGGCGCCGAACCGGTCCAGGCCGATGAAGATGCCGTCCTCGCCCAGCCAGCGTTCCCAGCCGAAGCTGCTCGCCGCCTCGATGCCGATGCGCGGCACGCCGCCCAGCACGCCGGCGCGATAGCCCGCCTCCTGGCGCGCGAACAGCTCCCAGCAGGGCAGGGAGACGACCGCGACGGCGATGCCCTCGGCGGCCAGCAGGTCGCGCGCCGCCAGCGCGATCGCGACTTCCGAGCCGGTGGCGATCAGGGTCGCGCGCCGCGGCCCGTCCGCCTCGGCCAGCACGTAGCCGCCGCGGCCGCAGCGGTTCTCCCCGGCATCGCGGCGCAGCGCCGGCAGCGTCTGGCGCGACAGGGCCAGCACGCTCGGCCCGTCGGCGCGGCGCAGCGCCAGATCCCAGCATTCCGCGGTTTCCATGGCATCGGCAGGGCGGAACACGAACAGGTTGGGCAGCGCGCGCAGCCCGGCCAGGTGCTCCACCGGCTGGTGTGTCGCCCCGTCCTCGCCCAGCCCGATGCCGTCATGCGTCAGCACATGGATTACCCGCCGCCGCATCATGGCGGCCAGCCGCAGGGCCGGGCGCAGCGCATCGCTGAACGCCAGCAGGGCGCCGCCGAACGGGATCACGCCGCCATGCAGGGCCATGCCGTTCATGGCCGCGGCCATGCCGTGCTCGCGCGCGCCGTAGCGCACGAACCGGCCGCTGTAGCTGCCGGGGGCGACCGGCATGGCGCCGCGCGGCTGCGTCATCGTCGCCCCGGTGGGGTCGGCCGCGCCGCCGGCCAGTTCCGGCACCACCGGCAGCAGCGCCTCCAGCACGCGGCGGCTGGCGGCGCGGGTGGGCAGGGACGGGGCCTCGGCGGCGAGCGTGGCGCGCAGCGCCGCCAGCACCTCGTGCAGCCCGGCGGGCGGCTGGCCGGCCATCACGCGCTCGAACTCCGCCCGCTGCGGGTGACGGGCGAGGCGCTTCAGCCAGCCGCGGCGGCGGCGCGCCCCGCGCAGGCCGGCGGCGCGCCAGTGGACCGCCAGCCCCTCCGGCACCGCGAAGGGCGGATGGTCCCAGCCGAGCGCCGCCCGCACCGTCGCCGGGCTGCCCGGCTCGTCCAGGCCGAGCGCGGTCCGGCAGGCGATCAGCGTCGGCTTGCGCGACCGCAGCGCCATCGACAGCGCCGCACTGACCTGGGCGGCATCGTGGCCGTCCACCCGCTTCACCGCCCAGCCGCAGGCGGCGAAGCGGCGCAGCACATCATCGCCCGCGCAGGCGGCGTCCTCCGCCGTCTCGGCGGCGCGGCTGTCGTCCC
>JAKAZX010000405.1 GCA_021826485.1 Pseudomonadota bacterium
CGTGGTGATCAAGGGCGGCGGCGCGCTGGAACGGCTGGCGCGCGTCCATACCGCGCTGTTCGACAAGACCGGCACGCTGACCACCGGCACCCCGCGGCTCGCCGCCGTGGAACCGCTGGACGGCTTCACCGCCGACACGGTGCTGCGGCTGGCCGCCGGGCTCGATCAGGTGTCCCAGCACGTGGTGGCGCGCGCGGTGGTGGAAGCCGCGCTGGCCGCCGAGCTGGCGCTCACGCTGCCGCAGGACGCGGCGGAGATCCCCGGCGGCGGGGTGGCCGGCACGCTGGACGGGCAGGCGGTGCTGGTCGGCAGCG
Source organism: Pseudomonadota bacterium (assembly GCA_021826485.1). GTDB lineage: Bacteria > Pseudomonadota > Alphaproteobacteria > Acetobacterales > Acetobacteraceae > JAFKFJ01. Next base: position 315 of record JAKAZX010000405.1, read on the forward strand.
CCGCCCTGCTCGCCGCCCGCGGCTGCAAGGTGCCGGCCGAGGGGGCGGTCGCCCGCCTCGCGGCGGCCGCCGCGGCCGCCGCCTGGGTCGCGGTGGATGGCCGGGTCGCCGGCGTGCTGCTGCTGTCGGACCGGCTGCGGCCGGAGGCGCCGCGGGCGCTGCGGGCCTTGCGGGCGGCGGGGATCGGGCGGCTGGTGATGGTCAGCGGCGACCGCGCCGACAGTGCCGCGGCGATCGGCGCGGCGCTCGGCCTGGACGCGGTGCGGGCGGAGCTGTCGCCCGCGGACAAGCTCGCCGTCCTGCGGGAAGAACGGGCGGCGGGGCCGACGCTGATGGTCGGCGACGGCATCAACGACGCGCCGGCGCTGGCGGCGGCCGATATCGGGGTAGCGATGGGCGCCCACGGCGCCGCCGCGGCGGCCGAGGCGGCGGACGTGGTGCTGCTGGTGGACCGGCTCGACGCGCTGGCCGCCGCGGTCGGCGCGGCGGTGCGGGCGCGGCGGATCGCGCTGCAATCGGTCGCCGCCGGCATGGGCCTGTCCGGCCTCGCCATGCTCGCCGCCGCGCTCGGCTACCTGCCCCCGGTGGCCGGCGCCCTGTTGCAGGAGGCGATCGACGTCGCGGTGATCCTGAACGCGCTGCGCGCCCTCGGCGGCCCGGCCCCGCCGCCGCCGCTGCCAGCCGCCGCCGGGGTCGCGCGGGTGCTCAGCGACCATGCCGCCCTGCGCGGGCTGGGCGCGCGGATGCGCCGCCTCGGCGACACGCTGGAGGGCGGTGCGGCGCCGCCGGAAGGCGAGCTGCGCGCGGTGGTCGGCGTGCTGCACGACCTGCTGCTGCCCCACCAGCAGGCGGAAGAGCGGCTGCTGTTCCCCGAACTCGCCCGGCGCATGGGCGGGCGCGATCCGCTGGGAACGCTCGCGCGCATGCACGAGGAGATCGCCGACCTCGCCGCCCGCCTCGCCCGGCTGACCGGGACGCTCGACCCCGCCCACGCCTCCGCCGCCGAACTGCGGGAGGTGCGGCGCCTGCTCTATGCGCTCGACGCGGTGGTGGCGCTGCACCTGGCGGCGGAGGAGGACGTGCTGGAACAGGCCGGCGGCGCGCCGGCCCCGCTCAGGAATGCGTGACCGTCAGGTAGCTCATCCCCCCCGCGGTGCCGCCGCCCAGCTTCAGTTGCGCGGCGTCGGCGGCGCTCAGCCCCACGAAGTCCACCGCCGCCGTCCCGACGCCCCCGCCGGTCACCGTCAGCATGGTCTGGCCGGAGGTGCCGCCGCTCCAGGCGACATGCGACGCGGCTTCGCTCGCCCCCCAGATCACCAGCGTGTCGCCGCTGTGGAAATTGGCGATCGCATCCCAGGTGGTGGCGTTGTTGGCGGCATCGACCGCGAACATGTCGTGGCCGGTCCCGCCGATCATCAGCGTCGCATTCGCCCCGGCATCCAGCAGGTTGCTGCCGGAACTGGCGACCAGCTCGTCCGGCCCGGCGCCGGCGACCAGGAAGGCGTTGGGGGTGGTGGCGGTGACCATCACCCGGTCCGGCCCGAGCGCGATGAACTCCGACTGGTAGCCGGCGACCGAGGACGTGGTGCCCTGCGCCGATGCGGTGCCGCCGGTGACCAGGTTCTCCTCGGTGAACTGGCCAGCCGCCGTCCCGCCCGTCACCGGCAGGCCGGTCGCCGGCGTCCAGACCGGCATCTGCTGGGTGTCGTAGATCGCATTGCCCAGCCCGGGGTCGGAGCCACTGGTGGCGAGCCGGCCGTAGCCATAGGCGTAATACAGCGTCGAAGCGGCATCGGTCGGCACGGCGGCACCGAAGGTCAGCAGGATATGGCTGCCGTCGGTCACCTTGGCCGACGTGGCCGTCAGCGTCGTGCTGCCGTCCTGGATGGTCCAGCCGACGCCGTTCGCCGCATCCTGGTCCAGCGTCGCGCTCAGCGGCGCAGTGTCCTGCGCCACCGTCACCAGCACCTGGTCGGCGCTGACGGCCTGCGCCGTCACCGCTTCCGGCCCGTAGCCGTCCACCTGCCCCAGCGCGGCGGGGGAGCCGGGCAGCGCGTATTGCGCGAATTCCTGCGCCAGCATCACCGCCAGCCGCTGGTCGGTCTGGTTGGAATCGTCGATGCCCATGTGCGGGCCGCCGTAAACGCCGGTCTGGCCGTAATCCATGTTGGTGTCATCGGCCTGGGCGCCCACCGTGGCATGGAACGACGGATTGGCGGCAAGCTGCTCCATGCCGAGCTTGATGCCCTGGTTGACCGCCGGGATCAGGTTGTCGCCGTAGGGGATGGCGTTGATGAACACGTACGGAACGGTTGCCGCGGACTGGCCGAGCGCGGCGCGCACCTGCTGCGCCTCGAACTGCACGGCGCTGGTCCATTCCGCCGTGGTCAGGTTCGGATTGGTGCTGTCGTACTCGTTCTGCAGCCACACCACCGCGGTCGGCGCCGCCCGCTCGGCGGCGGGCAGTTGGCCGATATAGTTCAGCAGGCCGGTCTCCAGCGTGTTGTTGGTCCAGCCGTTCTGCCAGTTGCCATTGACCGGCTGCACCCAGTCGGTGATGAAGGCGGTGCCGCCGACGACGGTGTTGTTGTTGGTGGCGGAACTGTCGTTCTCCAGCAGGTTGACCGTGTTCGTCGTTCCGTTGAATCCGAGCAGCGTTTGCAGTTCGGTCGCGACCTGCCCCCAATCCGGCGAATGCGCCAGCAATTGGGCATTGGATTGCCCCCGCAGAAGCACGTTAAGTTCCATGAGCGGCAACCCTTCTCAACCGTGGATAAGGCTGGCCTTGATCCAACAGCGACCTATCCGGCTGCCGGAATTACTGGCGCAGGCTGCATAACAATACCGCATGCTCACGGTTTCCTCCCGATTGCTTGACCATGGCTGAACCGGCAACGCCACGGCATGCCGCGAGCCTGCTGCTGCTGCGCGACGGCGCGGCGGGGCCGGAGGTGCTGATGGGGCTGCGCGGCGCCGGCCACCGCTTCATGCCCAACCGGTTGGTATTCCCCGGCGGCGCCGTGGATCCGGAGGACCGGGCCGCGCCGGCCGCAAGCGCGCTGCGCCCGCCGGTGCTGCGCCGGCTGCTGGTCTCGGCCGACGCGGCACTCGCCCACGCGCTCGGCATCGCCGCCGCCCGCGAGCTGGAGGAGGAAACGGGGCTTTCCCTCGGTCGGCCGCCGGCGCTGGGGGGGTTCGACTACCTCTGCCGCGCCATCACCCCGGCGACCCAGCCGATCCGCTTCGACGCCCGCTTCTTCGTCATCGACGCCGCGCTGGCCCGCGGCGCGCTCGGCGGCTCAGGCGAGCTGGAGGGGCTGCGCTTCTACCGGGTGG
>JAKAZX010000030.1 GCA_021826485.1 Pseudomonadota bacterium
CAGCGTCGCCGCGGTGCGCGCCTTGCGCATGCGGCTCGGCCTGCCGGACGCCAGCGGGCGGCAGGCGGTGGAGCCGGTGGAGGGCAGCCATTTCACCCTGCCCGCCGATCTGGTCATCAAGGCGCTCGGCTTCGACCCCGAGGACCTGCCCGCGCTGTTCGAGGAGCCGGCGCTGACCGTCACGCGCTGGGGCACGCTGAAGGTGGACCACCGCAGCTTCATGACCAGCCTGCCCGGCGTGTTCGCCGCCGGCGACATCGTGCGCGGCGCCTCGCTCGTCGTCTGGGCGATCCGCGACGGGCGCGATGCCGCGGCGCAGATGCACGCCTGGATGCGCCAGAACGCCGCCGTCGCCATTGCCGCGGAGTGAGCGAGATGTCCGAAGATTTCGTCGCCGCCTGGACCCGCAACGCCGCCCGGCTGCACGACAGCTACAGCCCGGCGCAGGAACACGATGCCTGCGGCGTCGGACTGGTCGCAGCGCTGGACGGGCGCAAGCGCCGCGACGTGGTGCAGGCCGGCATCGACGCGCTGAAGGCGGTCTGGCATCGCGGCGCGGTCGATGCCGACGGCAAGACCGGCGACGGCGCCGGCATCCACATCGAAATCCCGCAGGACTTCTTCGCCGAGGCGATCCAGCGCGGCGGGCACAAGGTGCAGCCGGGCGCGATCGGCGTCGGCCAGGTGTTCCTGCCGAAGACCGATCTCGGCGCGCAGGAACGCTGCCGGCAGATCGTCGAGAGCGAGATTCTCGCCTTCGGCTACCAGATCTACGGCTGGCGGCAGGTGCCGATCAACGTCGAGTGCATCGGCGAGAAGGCCAATGCGACGCGGCCCGAGATCGAGCAGATCATGATCTGGAACGCCAAGGGCAGCGACCGCGCGGGGTTCGAGCGCGACCTGTACGTGATCCGCCGGCGCATCGAGAAGCAGGCGATCGCGGCGCAGATTCCGGAGCTGTACATCTGCTCCCTGTCCTGCCGCTCGATCATCTACAAGGGCATGTTCCTGGCCGAGAGCCTGACGGAGTTCTATCCCGATCTGCTCGATGAACGCTTCGTCAGCCGCTTCGCGATCTACCACCAGCGCTATTCCACCAACACCTTCCCGACCTGGCGGCTGGCGCAGCCGTTCCGCATGCTGGCGCATAACGGCGAGATCAACACCGTCACCGGCAACATCAACTGGATGAAGAGCCACGAGACGCGGCTGGCCTCGGTGGAACTCGACGGGTTCATGGACGACATCAAGCCGGTGATCCAGGCCGGCGGCTCCGACACCGCGACGCTGGACAACGTGTTCGAGGTGCTGGTGCGCGCCGGGCGCGACGCGCCCACCGTCAAGTCGCTGATGATCCCGGCCAGCATCGGCCAGGACGCGACCATGCCGCAGCCGCATCGCGACATGTTCCTGTACTGCAATGCGGTGATGGAGCCGTGGGACGGCCCGGCGGCGATCGCCGCGACCGATGGGCGGTGGGTGATCGCCGGGCTCGACCGCAACGGCCTGCGCCCGCTGCGCTACACCGTCGCGAAGAACGCCATGCTGATCGTCGGCAGCGAGACCGGCATGGTCAAGCTCGATGAGGGCATGATCGTCGAGAAGGGGCGCGTCGGCCCCGGCCAGACCATCGCCGTCGATCTGGAGGAGGCGCGCTTCTACGCCGACGAGGAGCTGAAGGACATGCTGGCGGCGCGCCAGCCGTTCGGTGAATGGGCCAAGCGCATCCGCCAGATCGACCATATCGTGAAGGCCGACGCGACCGAGCCGGTGCTGTTCGAGGGCGAGGTGCTGCGCCGCCGCCAGCTTGCCGTCGGCACCACGCTCGAAGAGCTGGAAATGATCCTGCACCCGATGGTGGAGGATGCGCAGGAAGCCGTCGGCAGCATGGGCGACGACACGCCGATCGCCGTGCTGAGCGAGAAATACCGCGGCCTGCACCATTACTTCCGGCAGACCTTCAGCCAGGTGACCAATCCGCCGATCGACAGCCTGCGCGAAACCCGCGTGATGACGCTAAAGACGCGGCTCGGCAATCTCGGCAACGTGATGGACGAGGACGCCAGCCAGTGCGAGCTGTTGCAGCTCGACAGCCCGGTGCTGTCCAACGCCGAATTCGCCGCGATGCAGGCGACCATGGGCAGCGCGGCCATCGTGGTGGACTGCACCTTCCCGGTCGATGAGCGGGAGGCCGGGCTGCGCGCCGCCATCGAGCGCATCCGCCGCGAGGCGGAGGAGGGCGTGCGCGCCGGCTGCACGCATGTCATCCTGACCGACGAGGCGATCGGGCCGGAGCGTGCGGCGATCCCGATGATCCTCGCCACCGGCGCGGTGCATACGCATCTGGTGCGCTCCAGCCTGCGCACCTTCACCAGCCTGAACGTGCGCAGCGCCGAATGCATGGACGTGCAGTATTTCGCCGTGCTGATCGGCGTCGGCGCCACCACGGTCAACGCCTATCTGGCGCAGGAAAGCATCGCCGACCGTCACCGGCGCGGCCTGTTCGGCGACATCTCGTTGAAATCCGCAGTCGGGCGCTACAAGAAGGCGGTGGACAAGGGCCTGCTGAAGGTGATGTCCAAGATGGGCATCTCGGTCATCTCCTCCTACCGCGGCGGCTACAATTTCGAGGCGGTCGGGCTGTCGCGCTCGCTGGTCGCGGAGTTCTTTCCCGGCATGCAGTCCCGCATCTCCGGCCTCGGCCTCGCCGGCATCGCGCGCAAGGTGCTGGAACTGCATCATGCGGCCTGGGACATCGACGCCATCGCGCTGCCGGTCGGCGGGCTCTACAAGCTGCGCCGGCGCGGCGAGGCACATGCGTTCGACGGCGGGCTGATCCATCTGTTGCAGGAGGCCGTCGCCTCCGACAGCTATCAGATGTTCCGCCGCTACAGCGACGCAGTGCGCAAGCTGCCGCCGATCGCGCTGCGCGACCTGCTGGACTTCCGCATGGACGGCCGCAAGCCGGTCCCGGTCGATGAGGTCGAGAGCATCACCGAAATCCGCAAGCGGCTGGTGGCGCCGGGCATCTCGCTCGGCGCGCTCAGCCCGGAAGCGCATGAGACGCTGTCGATCGCCATGAACCGCATCGGCGCGCGCAGCGATTCCGGGGAGGGCGGCGAGGACCCGGCGCGGGCGAAGCCGCGCAGCAACGGCGACAACGCTTCCTCCGCGATCAAGCAGATCGCATCGGGGCGCTTCGGCGTGACCGCGCAGTACCTAAACGACTGCCGCGAGATCGAGATCAAGGTGGCGCAGGGCGCCAAGCCGGGGGAGGGCGGGCAGTTGCCCGGCTTCAAGGTGTCCGGCCTGATCGCCAAGCTGCGGCATTCCACGCCCGGCATCGCGCTGATCAGCCCGCCGCCGCACCACGACATCTATTCGATCGAGGACCTCGCGCAGCTCATCTACGACCTCAAGCAGATCAACCCGGATGCCACCGTCTGCGTGAAGCTCGTCTCGCGCAGCGGCATCGGCACCATCGCGGCGGGGGTGGCGAAGGCGAAGGCGGATGCCATCCTGATCTCCGGCCATTCCGGCGGCACCGGCGCTTCGCCGCAATCCTCGGTGAAATATGCCGGGCTGCCGTGGGAAATGGGTCTGTCGGAGGCGCATCAGGTGCTGATGCTGAACCGGCTGCGCCATCGCGTGCGGCTGCGCACCGACGGCGGCATCAAGACCGGGCGCGACGTGGTGATCGCGGCGATGCTGGGGGCGGAGGAGTTCGGCATCGGCACCGCGTCCCTGGTGGCGATGGGCTGCATCATGGTGCGGCAGTGCCACAGCAACACCTGCCCGGTCGGCGTCTGCACGCAGGACGAGGCGCTGCGCACGAAGTTCGAGGGCACGCCCGAGAAGGTCATCAATCTGTTCAGCTTCATCGCCGAGGAGGTGCGGCACATCCTCGCCTCCCTCGGCATGCGGCGGCTCGCCGACGTGATCGGGCGCACCGATCTGCTGATGCAGGTCAGCCGCGGCTCCATGCTGCTCGACGACCTCGACCTCAATCCGCTGCTGGTGCAGGCCGATCCCGGGCCGTACGCGCGCCATGCCACGATCGAAGGGCGCAACGAGGTGCCGGAGACGCTGGACGCGCAGATGATCGCCGATGCCGCCGCATTCTTCGAGCGTGGCGAGAAGATGCAGTTGCAGTACAACATCCGCAACACGCACCGCGCCATCGGCACCAAGTTCAGCAGCCGCATCGTCCGCCGCTTCGGCATGGCGGGGTTGCAGCCCGGCCATGTCACTGTGCGCCTGCGCGGCTCCGCCGGCCAGTCGCTCGGCGCGTTCGCGGTGCAGGGGCTGAAGCTGGAAGTGTTCGGCGATGCCAACGACTATGTCGGCAAGGGCCTGTCGGGGGCGACCATCGTGGTGCGCCCGGCGCCGTCCTCCAGCCTGCTCAGCGAGCGCAACACCATCATCGGCAACACCGTGCTGTACGGCGCGACGTCGGGCGAGTTGTTCGCCGCCGGGCAGGCGGGGGAGCGGTTCGCGGTGCGCAATTCCGGCGCGGTCGCGGTGGTGGAAGGCTGCGGCTCCAACGGCTGCGAATATATGACCGGCGGGACAGTGGTGGTGCTGGGGGCGGTCGGCGACAATTTCGGCGCCGGCTTCACCGGCGGCGTCGCCTTCGTCTATGACGTGGACGGCCGGTTCGAGCTGCGCGTCAACCCCGACACGCTGCTGTGGCAGAAACTCGCCTCCGCCCACTGGGAGGCGGTGCTGCGCGGCCTCGTGGAACGCCATGCGGAGGAGACCAGCAGCCGCTATGCCGGGATGCTCCTGCATGACTGGTCGCGCGCCGTGTCGCGGTTCTGGCAGGTGGTGCCGCGCGACTTCGTCAAATACCTCCCCGCTGCCCTGAGCGACGAGCCGGTGGCGCTGCGCGCCTGACCGGCGGGGTGGCGATCGGCGATCCGCCCGCGCGCCGGCTTGGCGAACCGGCGCGCGGGTGCGATAACCGCGGGCGATGCGTTTCCTCTACCACCTGCCCCTCTCGCCATACTGCCGCAAGGTCCGTCTCGTGCTCGCCGAGAAGCGGCTGCCGTTCGAACTGAAACTCGAACGGGTGTGGGAGCGGCGGGAGGCCTATCTGACCATGAATCCCGCCGCCACGGTCCCGACGCTGGAGGAGGACAGCGGCCTCGTCGTGCCCGATTCCACGGTGATCTGCGAGTATCTGGACGAGGCCTATCCCGATACCGGCCTGCTCGGCAGCACGCTCGGCGAGCGGGTGGAGGTGCGCCGCGTCGTCGCCTGGATCGACAGCAAGTTCGACCGCGAAGTGACGCGCAACCTGAACGGGGAGAAATACTACAAGCGCGTCTCCCATATCGGCCATCCGGACGCATCGGCGCTGCGCGCCGGCTACGCCAATCTGCGCGAGCATCTGCACTATATCGGCTGGCTGGCGGAGAACCGGAAATGGCTCGCCGGCAGCACCCTGTCGCTCGCCGACCTCGCCGCGGCGGCACATCTTTCGGTGCTGGACTATCAGGGCGACGTGGACTGGGCGGTCAGCCCGGCCGCGCGGGAATGGTACGCGCGCATGAAATCCCGCCCAAGCTTCCGCCCGCTGCTGAGCGACCGGGTGCCCGGATTCGCCCCGCCACCGCATTATGCCGACCTCGATTTCTAGGCGGCACGCCGGCCGCCCCTAGGCGAACAGGTGGCGGGGCGTCCGGCCGAGGAACTCGGCGACCAGGGTGCGGTGGCACTGCGCCGGGTCGCGCTCGAAACAGAGCAGGCAGACCGGCGCCGCGGTGGCGAACGCGCCGGCGCGGGCAAGGTCCGCCTGGGCGGCGGGCTCCGCCATGTGGGCGCGGAAGATGCGATGCATGATCTCGGGATGGCCGTGGCGCACCGCGTCCCGTCCGGCCTTGGGCGTGCCGAGGCCGCGCAGATGGGTGTAGCGGATGCCGGCGGCCTCCAGCGAGGCGCCGAACACGGACTTCGAGAAGCCCGGCTTGCGCGACTGCGGCACCGCCCGCACGTCCAGCAGATGCGTGACGCCGGCTTCGCGCAGGGCGTCGATCACCGCCGGCTGGGTGGTCTGCTGATAGCCGATGGTGAACAGGTCGGGCATCAGCCGTCCTCGGCCACCCAGTCGTCGATCAGGCGGCGGGCGATCGAATCGCCGCGCGGGACGGAGAATTGCAGCGCCCCGGGGTTGCGGATGTCGGCACGGGTGAACCAGCGCGCATCCTCCAGCTCGTTCCGGTCGAGCACGATCTCCTCCGTCAGCGCCTCGGCATAGAAGCCGAGCATGATGGAACCGGGGAACGGCCAGGGCTGGCTGGAATGGTAATCGACGCGGCCGACCCGCACGCCGGATTCCTCGAACACCTCGCGGGCGACCGCCTCCTCCAGGCTCTCGCCCGGCTCCACGAAGCCGGCGAGCGTCGAATACATGTTGGTGGGGAAGCGCCGGGCGTGGCCGAGCAGGGCGCGGTCGCCGCGCGTCACCAGCATGATCACCGCCGGGTCGGTGCGCGGGAAATGCTGGGCGGCGCAGGCGGGGTTGGTGCAGCGCATGACATGCCCGGCACTTTCCGCCGTGCAGGCATGGCCGCAGACGCCGCAGAACCCGTGCCGCGCCCGCCAGTGCAGCAGCGCCCGGGCATGGGCGAGCACCGAGGCGTCGCCCGGCGGCAGCAGCCCGGCGGCGGCGCGCAGATCGACGAACTCCCCCACCCCCGCCGGCAGCAGCGGCAGCGGGTTTTCGGCAGCGCTGGCATCCACGGCGAACAGCGCCCGACCGTCCCACAGGCCGAGGAAGGCCCAGGGGCCGCCGGCCATGCGCAGGGCGGCGGCGGCCTCGCCGGTCAGGAAAATCGCCTCCGGCCGTCCCTCCGCCACCCCGCGCAGCAGGCTGCGGCTGCGCCAGAGCGGAACGAACAGCGTGTCCGGCGCCGCCAGGGCCGCGGCGATCCAGCGATCGTCCTCGCGAAGGTGGGCGGCACGGTCGAGCGGGCTGCCGGCATACGGATTGATGCGGCGCGGGCGGATCAGCGTCATCGGCCGACCCTGCCACGCACCCCGGACACCGGCAACCTTGCCCGCGCGCCCGGTTGGCGCGATAAGCGGGGCGGGAGGTCGGCGGCGGACGGGCGCCTCGCCAACCCGGTCAGGTCCGGAAGGAAGCAGCCGCAACGAGTTTCCGCCCGGGTCGTTCGTTCGGCCTCCCACCCCCCACCGATCCAGGAGGCCGCCGGCCCCGCGCATGTCCGGCCTCTTTCAGGAAGACGCCCCGCCCCCCGTCCCCAGCGGCCCCGGCCTGTTCGGCGACGCCGCCCCGGCGCCGGAGGCGACGCCCTACCGCGTGCTGGCGCGCAAATACCGCCCAACCAGCTTCGCCGATTTGATCGGCCAGGACGCGATGGTGCGCATCCTGCGCAACGCCTTCGCGCTCAACCGGGTGGCGCATGCCTTCATGCTCACCGGGGTGCGCGGCGTCGGCAAGACCACCACGGCGCGCATCATCGCCCGCGCGCTGAACTGCGTGGGACCGGACGGCACCGGCGGCCCCACCGCCGACCCGTGCGGGGTCTGCCCCAACTGCACCGCGATCCTGGCCGACCGCCATCCCGACGTGCAGGAGATGGACGCCGCGTCGCGCACCGGCGTCGATGACGTGCGCGAGATCATCGAGGCGACCCGCTTCCGCCCCATGCAGGCGCGCAAGAAGGTGTTCGTCATCGACGAAGTCCACATGCTGTCCCGCAACGCCTTCAACGCGCTGCTGAAGACGCTGGAGGAGCCGCCGCCCCACGTCACCTTCATCTTCGCCACGACCGAGCTGCGCAAGGTGCCGGTGACGGTGCTGTCGCGCTGCCAGCGTTTCGACCTGCGCCGCGTGCCGCTGAGCGATCTGGCGGCGCATTTCGGCCGTATCGCCGAGCGGGAGGGGCTGACCGCCGAGCCCGAGGCGCTGGCCCTGATCGCCCGCGCCGCCGACGGCTCGGTGCGCGACGGGCTGTCCCTGCTGGACCAGGCGATCGCCCAGGCCAGCCAGGGCCAGCCGGTGACGGCGGCGCAGGTGATCGAGATGCTCGGCCTCGCCGACCGGGGGATGGTGCTCGACCTGTTCGAGGCGGTGATGCAGGGCAAGCCGGCCGCGGTGCTCGCGATCACCGACCGGGCGCACGAGCTTGGCGCCGATCTCGGTGTGCTGTTGCAGGACCTGCTGGAACTGACGCACACGCTGACCCGCCTGAAATCGGTCCCGGCGCTGCGCGACAGCCCCGAACTGCCGGAGGCCGAGCGGACGCGCGGCGCGGCGCTGGCCGATGCGCTGTCGATCCCGGTGCTGGCGCGGACCTGGCAGATGCTGCTGAAAGGCGCGGCGGAGGTGGAAACCGCGCCCGACCGGCGGGCGGCGGCGGAAATGGTGCTGATCCGCCTGTGTCATGTCGCCGACCTGCCGCCGCCGGGGGATCTGGTTCGCCGGCTGGCCGAGGGCGGGGTTGCGGCGCTGCCGCCCGCCTCGCCGCCGGGCGGCGGGGGCGGGGTGCGGGCGATGGCCGGCGGCGGCGCGGTCGCGCTGGCGTCCGCCGGTCCCCGGCTCGCCGGCTTCCGCGACGTGGTGGCGCTGGCCGAGGCGGAGCGGCAGGCGATGCTGAGCGCGCATCTGCTGCATTCGGTGCATCTGGTGCGCTTCGCCCCGCCGGTGATCGAAGTGCGGCCGGAGCCGGACGCGCCCCGCGACCTGGCGGCGAAACTCGCCGCCCTGCTCGGCGCTGCCACCGGTACGCGCTGGACCATCGCGCTGTCGACGGCACCGGGGGAGCCGACGCTGGCCGCGCAGGACCGGGCGGAGGAGACGGCGCGGCGCAGCGAGGCCGCGGCGCACCCGCTGGTGCAGGCGATCCTGGAGGCGTTCCCGGGCGCCGAGATCGCCGCCGTGCATCCGCCGCCCGCCGCCCCCGAGGCCGAGCCGCCGCCATCCGACGACCCGCCCGACGATTGGGAGACCTGACATGAAGAACCTTGCCGGCCTGATGAAGCAGGCCAGCCAGATGCAGAAGAAGATGGAGGAGATGCAGGAACGGCTGGAAGGCCTGGACATCGAGGGCACGGCCGGCGCCGGCATGGTGACGCTGACCCTCAGCGGCAAGGGCGCGCTGAAATCGGTCCGCATCGACCCGCGGCTCGCCGATCCGGCGGAGACGGAGACCCTGCAAGACCTGCTGGTCGCCGCCCATGCCGAGGCGCGCCGCAAGATGGAGGCGACCGCGGCGGAGGAGATGCAGAAGGTCACCGGCGGCCTGTCCCTGCCGCCGGGGATGAAGCTGCCATTCTGAGGCATCCGGCCTGATGGGCGGCGAGGAGGTCGAGCGGCTGATCGGCCTGCTCGCCCGACTGCCCGGCCTCGGCCCGCGCAGTGCCCGCCGGGCGGCGCTGAAGCTGCTGCAACAGCCGCAGGCCCGCATGCTGCCGCTGGCCGCGGCCCTGACCGACGCGGCGCGGGCGGTGAAGCCGTGCCGCCTGTGCGGCAATCTCGACAGCACCGACCCGTGCAGCGTCTGCACCGACCCGCACCGCGACCGCGGCGCGATCTGCGTGGTGGAGGGGGTGGGCGACCTGTGGGCGCTGGAGCGTGCGGGCGTGCATCCCGGCCTGTATCACGTGCTCGGCGGCACGCTCTCCGCCCTCGCCGGCACCGGGCCGGAGGACCTGAACCTCGCGCCGCTGCTCGCCCGCTTGCAGAGCGGCGGGATCGCCGAGGTGATCCTGGCGCTGGGCGCGACCGTCGATGGCGCGGCGACCGCGCACTGGCTGACCGAGCGCATCGCGCCATTCGGTGCTAAGGTGACCCGAGTCGGCCAAGGGGTGCCGATCGGCGGCGCGCTGGAAGTGCTCGATGACGGCACGCTGGCTGCGGCATTGCGGGGGAGGCGGCCGATTTGATGCAGGACCTGGGTGTCACGGGTGCGGCGATCACCGCACGGCTGGACCGGCTGCCGGCGACGCGCACGATCTGGCGGCTGGTGGTGCTGCTGTCGGTCGGCGGCTGCTTCGAGCTGTACGATCTGCTGATGACCGCCTATGTCAGCCCCGGCCTGATCCGCTCCGGCATCTTCCAGGGTGGCAGCAAGGGTTTTCTTGGCCTGACCGATCAGGCGGGGTTCGCCTCGATCACCTTCGCCGGGCTGTTCGTGGCGACGATCGGCCTCGGCCACATCGCCGACCGTTACGGGCGGCGGGTGATCTTCACCTGGTCGCTGCTGTGGTATTCGGTGGCGACGCTGGTGATGGCGACGCGCACCACCGCGCTCGGCGTCGATCTGTGGCGTTTCATTGCCGCGATGGGCGTCGGCGTCGAGCTGGTCACCATCGATACCTATGTCGCCGAGCTGGTGCCCAAGCGGATGCGCGGCCGCGCCTTCATGGTCAACCAGATGATCCAGTTCTGCTCGGTGCCGATGGCGGCGCTGATGGGCTGGATTTTCGTTCCGATCGACCCGTTCGGTATTTCCGGCTGGCGGATCGTGGCGGCGTTCCCGGCCATCGCCGCCGTGCTGGTCTGGTGGATCCGGCGCGCCGTGCCGGAAAGCCCGCGCTGGCTCGCCCAGCAGGGCCGTTCGGCGGAAGCGGACCGGATCGCCGGGGAGATCGAGCGGCAGGTGGCGGCCGACGCGGGAACCACCCTGCCGCCGCCGGAGCCGGCCGGGGCGGAAGAAGCGGCCGGCGGATCGCTCCGCGATATCTGGGTGCCGCCGTACCGGCGGCGGACGATCATGCTGATCGTGTTCAACCTGTGCCAGACGATCGGCTATTACGGGTTCAACAACTGGGTGCCGGCGCTGATGGCCGCGCAGGGGGCGACGTTCACCCACAGTCTTGAATATTCTTTCATAGTCGCCCTGGCCAGCCCGACCCTGCCGCTGCTGTTCTACAAGCTGACCGACCGGACCGAGCGGAAATGGCAGCTCGTCGGCTCGGCCGCGGCGATCGGCGTGTTCGGCCTGCTGTTCACGCTTTCGACGGTGCCGGCATGGCTGATTTTCTGCGGGGTTGCGCTGACCACCTCGAACAACATGCTGTCCTACTCGTTCCATGCGTATCAGCCGGAACTGTTCCCCACCCGCGTACGGGCACGCGCGGTCGGGTTCGTGTATTCGTTCAGCCGGCTTTCGACGATCTTCACCAGCTTCCTGATTGCCTACTTCCTCCAGCATTTCGGCGCGCCGGGTGTCTTCGCGTTCATCGGGGCGGCGATGCTGGTCGTGATCTTGTCGATCGGGCTGTTCGGGCCGCGCACGCGGGGGCTGGCGCTGGAGCAGATCTCCCACTGAGCGGACGCGGAGCGGGCTGGTTTCCGGCCCGTTTCCGTGCATCATGACGCAGAGGAGGAACTCCACCATGTCCAAGCCCCACCTGCTCCGGCCGGCGCTGTTCGCCGGCGCCGCCTGCCTTGCTCTTGCCGGTGTCGCGCAGGCCCAGGAACCGATCCGAATTGGCGTGATCGGCGAGGAATCGGCGGTCGCCGGTGCCTCCATCACCAAGGCCGCGCAGATGGCGGCCGACGACATCAATGCCAAGGGTGGCATCGCCGGGCGCAAGGTCGAGGTCATCACCTACGACAATCATTCCTCGGCCGCGGACGGGGTGCGGGCATTCCAGCGCGCGGTCAGCCAGGACCACGTGGTCGGCGTGATCGCCACCTATATCAGCGAGGTGGCGCTGGCCATCGAACCGTGGTCGGCGCGGCTGCACATGCCGTTCATCACCACCGGCGCCGCCAGCAACGAAATCTCCAAGCAGGTCCACAAGGACTACGACCACTTCAAATACACGTTCCACGGCTGGCTCACCTCGGCGTTCATTGCGCAGTCGATCTGCGACGCCCAGCATGATCTGCTGGTCACCGGCCTGCACATGAAGACCGCGGTGATCATGAGCGAGGATGCGGCCTGGACCACGCCGCTGGATGAACGCTACATGGATTGCCTGCCGAAGGCCGGGCTGCAGGTGCTCGACCACATCCGCTTCAATCCCGACACGACCGACTTCACGCCGATCTTCCGCCAGATCGAGGCGAAGAATCCGGACGTGATCGTCACCGGCATCAGCCATGTCGGCGTGCAGCCGACCGTGCAGTGGCGCGACCAGCAGGTGCCGATCCCGATGGTGGGGCAGAGTTCGCAGGCCACCACGAGCACGTTCTGGAAGGACACGAACGGCGCGGCGAACGGCGTGGTGACGGCCTCGGCGGCGACGCCGGGCGTGGCGCTGACGGAAACCACCATCCCGTTCACCGAAGCCTACCAGAAGCGGTTCGGCGATTCGCCGTCCTACACCGGCTACACGACCTATGATGCCGTGCATTATCTGGCGGAGGCGGTCGGCCGCGCCGGGTCCAACGATCCGGACAAGGTGGTCGCGGAGATGGAGAAGACCAACTATCTCGGCACCGTCGGGCGCATCCAGTTCTACGGCAAGGACGATCCGTTCACCCACGCCCTGAAATACGGGCCGGGGCTGGTCACCGGCGTCACCTTCCAGTGGCAGGACGGCAAGCAGGTGACGCTGTGGCCGGCCGACAAGGCCAACGGCAAGCTGCAATTCCCGCCGTTCGTGAAGACACAGCACGCAGCGAACTGAGCTTGCACCGGTACGCAGGGCTGGCATGATCCCGCGGCCCGGGTCAGGATCGCCCGGGCCGGTTTTCTGGAACGGAGACGCATGCTCGCTCTGCAAATCCTGATCGACGGATTTGCCATCAGCGCGCTCTATGCGCTGGGCGCGGTCGGCTTCACGCTGCTGTTCGGCGTGTCCGGCGTGCTGAACCTGTCGCACGGCGCGATCGTGGTGGTCGCGGCGCTGATCGGCTGGGCGGCGGCGTCGATCCTCGGCACCTATCTCGGCAATCTGGTCGGCGTGCTGGCGGCGCTGGCCGCCGCCTATGCGACGTATTTCGCCGTGGTGCGGCCGATCCAGCGATCCCCTGCCATCCCGCGGGAGGAGACGGAGATCTTCGTGCTCACCGGCACGCTGCTCTGGAGCATCATGATCCAGGTGGGCGCGGCCTGGTGGTTCACCGACAATCCGGTGACGATCCGCCCGCTGATCGCGGGCGTCGTCAACATCGTCGGCGTGCGCACGCCCGCCAACGAGGTGATGATCGCAGTCCTGTGCTGGGTGGTGATCGGCCTGCTGTGGCTGCTGGTGAACCGCACGCGGGCGGGGCGGGCCCTGCTGGCCGCGGCGATCAATCCGCGCGGACTGGTGCTGCTCGGCTTCGAACTCGACAGCATCTATCTGCTGGTCTGGACCATCTACGGCGTGCTGGCGGGCATCGCGGGCGTGCTGCTCGCCTCCTTCCTCGGCGTCGGCACCAACAATATCGGGCAACTCACCGCGAGCGCGTTTTCCATCGTGGTGATGGGCGGGCTGGGCAGCGTCTCCGGCTCGCTGGTGGCGGCGTTCGTGGTCGGATATCTGGAGACGCTCACCGCCTATCTGGTTGCCCCGACGCTGCGCCCGGTGCCGGCGCTACTGCTGCTGGTGCTGGTGGTCTATGTGCGCCCGCAAGGGCTGCTGGGGCGGCGCTAGACGATGGCCCGCATCCTGCGCTCCCCGCTCGGCTGGATCCTGCTGCTGTTGCTGGCCGCGGCGGCGCTGCCGTGGTGGGTGTCGGCCTACATCCTCGGCGTGCTCACCGTCTCCTACTATTTCGGCGTGTTCGCGATGGCGTGGGACCTGCTGTTCGGCTTCGCCGGCGAGGTCAATTTCGGCCCGACCTTCCTGATCGGGCTGGGCGCCTACACCGCCGGCATCCTCGACAATACGATGCACTGGCCGATCCTGGTCTGCGCCGCGTCCGGCGCGCTGGTGGCGACGCTCGGCGGGCTGCTGCTGGCGGTGCCGGCGCTGCGCCTGCGCGGCCCGTATTTCGGGCTGGTGACGCTGGTCGCGGTGCTGCTGCTGCAAAACGCGATCGTGATCTTCGCCGGCGTCACCGGCGGGGAGATCGGCATGAACGTCGCCGACGTGCTGTCGATCGACGCGGCGACGAACTACTGGATCGGCCTCGGTTTCATGGCGGTGTGCGGGGCGCTGCTGTTCGGCCTGTCGCGCTCGGCGATCGGCCTGATCCTGCAGGCGAGCGGCCAGGACGCGATCGAGGCGGCGGCGCTCGGCTTCAACGTCACCAAGCACAAGATCGCGGCGTTCTGCGTCAGCGCCCTGTTCTCCGGCCTCGCCGGTGCGATGCTGGTGTTCTACGAGGGCACCGCGTCGGTCGATACCGTGATCGACCTCGCGATCGTCGTGCAGATCATCATCGCAGCCGTGCTCGGCGGGCGGCGGACCATCCTGGGCCCCGCGATCGGCGCGATCCTGCTGGTGGTGGGCGGGGAGGCGCTGCGGCCGCTGGGGCAGCTCAACACCTTCGTCGTTTCCGCGATCGCGCTCGCCGTCATCCTGTTCTTTCCGGACGGGCTGCTCGGCCATGTCCTGCGCCGGGGCGAGCGGGAATGAACGGCAAGCTGCTTGAGGTCGGCGGGCTGCACAAGCGGTTCGGCGGGCTGGTGGCCGTCAAGGACATCGGCTTCAGCATCGCGGCCGGCGAAATCCTCGGCCTGATCGGCCCCAACGGGTCGGGCAAGTCCACGGTGATGAAGCTCATCATGGGCATCGAGAGGCCGAATGCCGGGTCGGTGCGCGTCGCCGGGACCGAGGTCGCCGGCTGGCCGACGCATCGTATCGCCCGCGCCGGCGTCGGGATCGTGTTCCAGCACTCGCGCCCGCTGCACCGCCAGACGGTGCTGGAGAACATCAAGCTGGCGATGCTGCCCGACTCGCTGCTGCGGCTTGCCGCGGCCCCGCATGTGGAGGCGCGGGCGCGCGAGATCGCCGAGCGCGTCGGGCTGGCGCAGGTGCTGCACCGCCATCCCCCGACCCTGCCGTTCGCCGATCTGCGAAGGATGGAACTGGCGAAGGCGATCGCGCGCGATCCGCAGGTGGTGCTGATCGACGAGCCGTTCGCCGGCCTGACCGCGGCCGAGGTCAAGGCGTTTTCCGACCTGATCGCCAGCTTCCGCACGCAGGGCCGGGCGGTGCTGCTGGTCGATCACAACGTCAAGGGCGTGGTGGCGCTGGTCGATCGGGTGCTCGCCATGTATCTCGGCGAGCATATCGCCGAGGGCAGTGCGGCGCAGGTGATGGCGGATGCCACGGTGCGGCGCGTCTATCTCGGCGGCGCGATCGAAACGCATGCGCGGCCGGAACTGGATGCACGCGGCGGCAAGCCGCTGCTGGACGTGCAGGGGGTGTCCGTCCTGTATGGCAAGGCGCAGGCGTTGCAGGACGTGTCACTGCATGTGCGCGAACAGGAATTCGTCTCGGTGGTCGGGCTGAACGGCGCCGGCAAGACGACGCTGTTCAACGCGATCTGCGGCCTGGTGCCGTCCAGCGGCGCGATCGCGTGGCAGGGCGCGCCGCTGCGCGGGCGCAGCGCCGCCGCCATTGCCCGCGGCGGCATCGTGCAATGCCCGGAATCCCGCGAACTGTTCGGCGAGATGAGCGTGCGCGAGAATCTGGAACTCGGCGGACAGCACCTCACGCCCGCGGATCGGCGCAGCCAGCTCGACTGGCTGTTCGCCCTGTTTCCGATCCTGCCGCAGCGCGAACGGCAGGCGGCGCGCACGCTGTCGGGCGGCGAGCAGCAGATGCTGGCGATCGCGCGCGCGCTGATGATGAAGCCGCGCCTGCTGATCCTGGACGAGCCGACGCTCGGCCTCGCGCCGGTGATCCTGGAACAGTTGTCCAAGGCGCTGTCGGAACTGCGCCGCACCACCAGCATCACCGTGCTGCTCGGCGAGCAGAACGTGACGTTCGCGCTGCCGCATGCCGACCGCGTCTATGTGCTGGAACACGCGCGCATCGTCTGGGAAGGCGATCCCGCCCGCTTCGCGGCGGAGGCCGGGGCGGGCTATCTGTAGCGGCGGCCGAACCGCACGTTCCCCTCCTGCAGCAGCACGGCCACGATGATGATGACGCCCTTCAGCACGAGCTGGGTGTTGCTGTCGATGTTGCGCAGTTGCAGGATGTTGCCGAGAAATCCGAAGATCAGCACGCCGACCAGCGTGCCGACGATGCTGCCGCGCCCGCCCATCAGATTGGTGCCGCCGATCACCACCGCCGCGATCGCGTCCAGCTCGATTCCCACGCCGGCATCCGGCTTGCCCTGCCGGTACTGCGCGACATAGAGCACGCCGGCAAGGCAGGCGAGCGCGCCGGACAGCGCATAGACCGCGATCTTGACGCGCTCGACGGCGACGCCGGAAAACCGCGTCGCCTGCTCGTTGCCGCCGATCGCGTAGATATAGCGCCCGAACGTGGTCCGCCGCAGCAGCAGGGAGAAGATCACGACGGCGGCGAGGAAGAACAGGCCCGGCACCGGCAGGACGTGGCGGATCAGCATGCGCAGCCCCTCGAAGGCCGGCGTCGCGTTGGTGCCGGTATAGACCGGATAGACGGTGGTGTCCGGCCCCGCCACCAGCCGCGCGGTGCCCAGCATGCCGACCATCATGGCCAGCGTGACGATGAACGGTTGCAGGCGCGCGCGCGCGATGATGACGCCGTTCAGCGCGCCCACCGCAAGCCCCGCCACCGGCACCACCAGCAGCACGCCCAGCACGCCGAATTTCTGCGGCACCTGGCCGACCGTCCAGGCAACCGCGCCCGCAGATGCGAGAGCGCCGCACACCCAGCCGGCCAGCCGGGCGCCGCGCCGCCCGCGGCCGGCCAGCGTCACGCCCCAGGCGACCGCCAGCAGCACGAAGGCCGCGAACAGCGGAATCGCCAGCGCGGACGCGGTGGTCCATCCGGTCTGCGTCAGCAGCATCGCGCACAGCACCGACCCGAGCGCCATCACCGAGCCGACCGACAGGTCGATGCCGCCGATCAGGATCACCAGCGTCATGCCGACCGCGACGATGCCGTTGTTGGACACCTGCCGCAGCACATCCGACTGGTTGGCCTCGGTGAGGAAGATGTTGACGCCGCGCGAACTGATCGGAGAGGCCAGCACGCCGACCGCGTACAGCGCGATCAGCCCCCAGTACAGCTTGGTGCGCAGCAGGAAGCGCAGCACCGCCGCCAGCGGCGCCGCGGTCGCGCGGTGTTCAGGAACCAGGGTGCTGCTCATCGCTGCCTCCCGCCGCCGCCAGTTCGGGCGAAGCATAGGCCAGCACACGCTCGGCGGAAAATGCCTCGCGCTTCAGCAGCGTCGTCGGGCGGCCTTCGCGCAGCACCAGGATACGATCGGCGAGCGACAGCAGCTCGGGCAGCTCCGAACTGACCATGACGATCGCGAGGCCGGCTTCGGTCAGCTCCGCCAGCAGGCGGTAGATTTCCGCCTTGGCCCCGACATCGATGCCACGCGTCGGTTCGTCCAGCAGCAGCACGCGCGGCGCGGTCGGCAGCCATTTGCCGAACACGACCTTCTGCTGGTTGCCGCCCGACAGCGTGCCGACCGGCTGCACCGCCCCGGCGGCGCGGATGCCGAGCTTGCGGATCATCGCGCCGGCCAGCGCCAGTTCGCGCGGGCGGGACACCACGCCGGCGGTTGCCAGCGCATCGTATTTCGGCAGCGCCACATTGAGGTCGATGCCGGCGCCCAGCACCAGCCCTTCGCGCCGCCGGTCCTCGGACACCAGGGCGATGCCGGCGCGCTTGGCATCGGCCGGGGAGCGGATGGCGGCGGGCGCGCCGTCGATCCGGATCTGTCCGGTGGCGATGCCCTGCGCCGCGCCGAACAGCGTTTCCAGCAATTCGGTGCGGCCGGAGCCGAGCAGGCCGCCGATGCCGAGAATTTCGCCCTCATGGACCGCGAAGCTCACGTTCTCGAAGGTGCGGGCGCGGCCGATCGCACGGCCCGGCTGCTGCAGCGACAGGCCCGCGACCTCCAGCACCACGCGGCCGGCAGGGCGGCGGTGGGCGGCGAAGAAATCCGCCACGTCGCGGCCGATCATCAGCCGGATCAGTTCGCGCCGCGGC
>JAKAZX010000406.1 GCA_021826485.1 Pseudomonadota bacterium
CGGCGGCGATGATCGCCTCCACGATCACCTCGGTGGAGGAGAACCAGTCCTTCACCTGCCCCCGATCCAGCACCAGCTGGAGCGCGCCGATGCCGAACGCCAGTGTCAGGAAGCCGAACCAGTCGAAACGCAGGCTGCTTTGTGCCTTCTCCCCAGGCAGGCACAACCACAATCCCACGGTGGCGGCGATGCCGAATGGCACGTTGACGAAGAACACGAAGCGCCAGTTGTACCAATCGGTCAGATAGCCGCCCAAGGTCGGCCCCAGGATCGGCCCGACCATCACGCCCATGCCCCACAGCGCCATCGCCGCGCCACGCCGCTCGGGCGGGTAGATGTTCATCATCGTGGCTTGCGACAGCGGCACTAGCGCCGCGCCGAACATCCCCTGCAGCAGCCGATACAACACCATCTGCGTCAGCGACCCGGCGATCCCGCACGCCATCGAGGCGATCGTGAAGCCGATGATCGAGACCAGGTAAACGGACTTCTGTCCGAACCGCGCCGACAACCATCCCACCGGCGCGGTCATGATCGCTGCGGCGATGACATACGAGGTCAGGACCCAGGTAATCTCCTCATAACTGGTAGAGAACGATCCCTGCATATACGGCAGCGCGACATTGGCGATGGTGGAATCCAGCGCTTGCATCAGCGTCGCCGACATCGCCGAGATGGTGATGATGGCGCGGAACGGCACCACCGGGCTGGCCGCGGCCATGAGCGCGCCTACGGCAACAGGTCGGATAAATGGCGCTTGTGGCCGGTGTCGATCGAGACATGGGCGCTCATGCCCGCCGACAGCACCGGATCATGCGGCCCCTGCGTCAGAACCACGCGCAGCGGCACGCGCTGGACCACCTTGACCCAGTTGCCCGAGGAGTTCTGCGCCGGCAGGATCGCGAACTCCTGATCCGTGGCCGGGGCTACGCTTTGCAGGACGCCATGCCAGACATGGCCGGGATAGGCGTCGATCGTGACCCGCGCCTTCTGCCCCGGTCGCGCATGGGTGAGCGTGGTCTCCTTCGGCTCGGCCGCGACCCACATGCCCTGGCTTTGCACCAGTCCGAAGGCGGGCGTGCCGGCGGCCAGATACTGGCCTGGTTGCAGCTTGCTTACCTGCGTCACGGCGCCGTCGAAGGCGGCGCGGACACTAGCGTGGCGCAGATTCCGTTCGGCCAGAGCCAGCCGCGCCGCGG
This sequence comes from Pseudomonadota bacterium, assembly GCA_021826485.1. Lineage (GTDB taxonomy): Bacteria > Pseudomonadota > Alphaproteobacteria > Acetobacterales > Acetobacteraceae > JAFKFJ01. Next base: position 1,200 of record JAKAZX010000406.1, read on the forward strand.
CCAGCCGGTAGGCCGGCATCTCGGCTACCGGCCGGTCCGCCACGCCACCCAGCCGCGCGAGCGTGGCCGCGGCCTCCGCGGCTCCAGCACCGAGCGCGGCCCGCTGTGCCAGCAGCTTGAACTTCGCATCGTCGAATTGCTGCGCGGTCACCGCGTGGGACCGCACCAGACGGGCGTAGCGGTCGTACGTTGCATGCGTGGCGGCAAGCTGGGCTTGCGCCGCCGCCACGTTGCGCTGGGCACGGACGTAATCGGCCTGCAAGGCAGCGAGATTGAGACGCGTCTGCGCCAGATTGGCCTGCGCTTCCTGCACCGCGAGGCGGAACGGCGCGCGCTCCAGCCGGAACAGCACCTGGCCCTTGCGGACCGTCTCGCCTTCATGCACCGCGACGCTGCGCACCAGGCCGGACACATCGGTGGTCACCGACAGCAGGTTCGCCTGCACATAGGAATCATCGGTGGTGATGTAGCGCCCGCCGGACAGCCAATAATACGCAGCGCCAACCGCCAGAACCACTGCGCCGAGCACGAACAGGCCGTAGCGCAGCCGCAGCATCCGGGCGCGGCGGGTGATCGGGTGGACCACTTCCTGGCGCACGCCGGCGCGGACCTGGGGCGGGTCGGCGGTGGTGGCATCGGCCATTACGCAACCTCCCGCAGCGCCGGCGCGGGATCGAGCACGGCCGAGATATGGTGTAGCCCCGCGGCCAGACCGTCCAACGCGGCCGGCTTGAGACCGGCGGTGAGCTGGCGCGACAGGTCGGCCAGGGCATCGGTGACGGCGGTGGTCAGCGGCGCCGCCTGCGGGCCAGGATGCAGCCGCCACACCCGCCGGTCGCGCGGGTCGGGGCGCCGCTCCACCAGCCCGCGCGCGGCGAGGCGGTCGAGCAGGCGGGCGACGGTGATCGGCTCCACATCCAGCCGCTGCGCCAGTTCGCGCTGGGTCAGGCCCGGGGCGCGGGCGAGGATGGCAAGGGTGGAAAACTCCCCGCGTGCGAGCCCCCGGGCGCGGGCGCGCGCGCCCGCCTCGATCCGCAGCAGCCGCGCGGTGTCGAACAGAAGGTAGAGCAGATCGAGCGGGTCCTGGGGCATGGCAGCCGTATCAAATGACTATGGTAGGCCGCCATATAGTAAGCTTTCGCCATGATGGGACCGGCGCGATTCGCCCCCCGGCCATGATCCGGACGCATGGCCAAAGCATCCGGGCGGGCACGATGTGGACAGCCTTGCTCCCGGCGGGGAGCGGTTCTATCCCTCCGGGCGTGACCCAGACATGCCGGCTGCCCCGTTCCGGCCTGTTCGCTGCGCTGCTTGCCCTGGCTGCGCAGCTTGCGTTCGCGGCCAGCGTTCCGCAACCGGTGCTGCTGGCGCTGGGGTTTACCCCGATCTGTCATGCGGGCCGCCCGGGCCGGATCCCGGCGCGCCGCTTGCCCCCGGCCCGCGCAGTCTCTCCGCTGTGTCTGGCCCTGGCGCTCCCCGCCGCGCCGCTTGCGGCGGCTCCCCGGCTGCCGGTGCCGCGCGTCCTGCCGCGCGTGCAGGTCCGCGCCCCGCCGCCGCCGGAAGCTGTGCCGGCCCCTTACCCGCTCGCCGCGGCGCCGCGCGGCCCGCCCACGCGCGCCTGACCCTGCCGTCGTTCTCGCGTTGCCCCTGTCCTTGCCAGGAACCCCACCACGATGTCCCGCTTTGCCCGCCGCCGCGCGCGGCTCGCCGCGATCCTGTCGTTGTCCGCCATGCTGGCGGTGCCGCCGCGTTTTGCCGTCGCCGCGCCCGTCGCCGTGACCGGCGCCTGGTTCCGCTATCTGCTGTCCGCGATCCCCGCCGGCGGCTACATGACCCTGCACAATCCGGGGGCGACGGCGATGGTGCTGACCGGTGCCAGGTCGCCGGCCTGCGGCAGCCTCCTGCTCCATCGCAGCGAGACGGGCGGCGGGACCGAGCGCATGGTCCGCGTGCGCCAGATCACGCTGCCGCCGCGCGGGCAGGCCGTATTCGCCCCGGGCGGGTATCACCTGATGTGCCTGTCCCCGCACATGCACCTGGGTCAGACCGTCACCGTCACCTTGCGGTTTGCCGACGGATCGCGCCAGACCGCGCGGTTCACGGTGCGCGGGGCAAACGGCACGCCGCCGGCGACATCGATGAAGATGAAGATGCAATGAGGCCCGCGATGACATCGCTGCTCTGCCGCGCCGGGCTTGTCTGCGCGCTGTTGTTCGCCCCGATCGGCATGGCTGCGCCCGCGCGTGCCGCGCCGTGGCACGATATCGATATACGCGGCTCGGCTCCCCGCCTCGGTTTCGCCGCCACCGATGCTGCCAGCGGGACGCCCGCCACCGCCGCCGATTTCCGCGGCAAGATCGTGCTGCTCTATTTGGGCTATACCGACTGCCCGGATATCTGCCCGTTGACCTTGCACAACATCGCCGTGGTGTTGCAGCGGT
>JAKAZX010000407.1 GCA_021826485.1 Pseudomonadota bacterium
AGCCCACCGCGGTCTGCGGCTCCCAGCTCGCGCATCTGGTGGCGAACGACCCGGAAATGATCGCGCTGCTCCAGGCGGCGCCGCAGGCGCGGCGGCTGCTGCGGCCGCTGTTCCGCATGCTGGGCGCGCCGCTGCCGGCAATCCTCGCCCCGCCGCCGCGGCCGGTGCCCCGGGCCGCGCCGGCACCGCGCCCGCCGTCGCAGATGCCGCCCGTCGCCCTGCCCGGCCGGCTCCCCCCGGCCCGCATCGCGCTTCGCCCACCCCGCGCAAAACCGGCCTGACCGCGGCCGGGGCCTTGGCACGGCCTTATCGTTCCTTATAAGCAACGAAATGCCTGCGTCACGGAACGATCACTTCCGCCCGACGTGACAGGCGGCCGGGGGCCGGGATAGATGGCGCGCCCCTCCCCTGGTGACGCCCGCATGTCGAGCACCGTCCACCCGGTCCTGGCCTACGGCCGGCGGCTGCCCAACCCGTGGGACATCGCCGCGCTGCTGGCGGTGTTCGCCGTCATCACCGGCATCGTCCACGTGACGCCGGAGACGTTCCGCCCGCTCGACGCGCCGGGCGCGCTCTCGGTCAGCCTCGATCCCTGGCGGCTGCCGGACTATGCGCTGCGCACCACGCTGCGCATGTTCGCCGCCCTCGCCGCCTCGCTGCTGTTCACCTTCACCTATGCGCCGCTGGCCGCGAAAAGCCGCCGCGCCGGGCTGGTGATGATCCCGCTGCTCGACGTGCTGCAATCGGTGCCGATCCTCGGCTTCCTGTCGTTCACCACGGTCTTCTTCATGGGCCTGTTCCCCGGCCGGGTCGCCGGGCTGGAACTGGCCGCGATCTTCGCGATCTTCACCAGCCAGGCCTGGAACATGGCGTTCAGCCTGTACCAGGCGCTGACCACCGTGCCGCGCGATCTGGAGGAAGCGTCGCGCAGCTTCCGGCTGACCGGCTGGCAGCGGTTCTGGCGGCTCGACGTGCCGTTCGCCGTGCCGGGGCTGGTGTGGAACACCATGCTGTCGATGTCCGGCGGCTGGTTCTTCGTCGTCGCGTCGGAGGCGATCACGCTCGGCGACAAGACGTGGCAACTGCCGGGCATCGGTTCGTATGTCGCCGAGGCGCTGGACAAGCGCGATCTCGCCGCGGTCGGCTGGGCGATTCTCGCGATGCTGGTCGTGATCGTGCTGTACGACCAGTTGCTGTTCCGCCCGCTGGTCGCATGGTCCGCCCGCTTCCGCTTCGAGGTGATCGCCGGCGCGGTCGCGGAAGACCCGTGGGTGCTGAAGCTGCTGCGGCGCACCGCCTGGCTGCGGCAGGGCGCGGCGGCGCTCGGCGATGCCTTCGGCACGATCACCCGCCTGCCGATCCGCTGGCCGCTGCGCCCGCCCACCGCCGCCCGCGGCGCGCCGACCCGCGGCGGCGATGCCGTGTTCCTCGCGATCGTCGCGGCGGTGACGCTCGCCGCCGCGTGGCGCGTGATCGGCTACGTGGTCGCGAGCCATATCGGCTGGGCCGATCTCGGCCAGGCGGTGGCACTCGGCTTCGCCACCCTCGCCCGCGTCGTCGTGCTGATCGCCCTCGCCTCCCTGATCTGGGTGCCGGCGGGCGTGTGGATCGGGCTGCGGCCCGCCTGGGCGCGGCGCATCCAGGTGGTGGCGCAGTTCCTCGCCGCGTTCCCCGCCAACCTGCTGTTCCCGATCTTCGTGGTCGCGATCGTGCGCTGGCGGCTGAACCCGGACATCTGGCTGACGCCGCTGATGATCCTCGGCACGCAATGGTACATCCTGTTCAACGTGGTCGCCGGCGCCTCGGCGTTTCCCGGCGATCTTCAGGACGTGGCGCGCAACTTCCGCGTGCGCGGCTGGCTGTGGTGGCGGCGCGTGATCCTGCCGGGCATCTTCCCGTATTTCGTCACCGGCGCCATCACCGCCTCCGGCGGCTCGTGGAACGCCGCGATCGTCTCGGAAGTGGCGACCTGGGGCGACGACAAGCTGTCCGCGCACGGGCTCGGTGCCTATATCGCGCACGCCACCGACGCCGGCGACTTCCCGCGCATCGTGCTCGGCGTCGCGGTCATGTCGGTGTTCGTGCTCACGTTCAACCGCGCGCTGTGGCGGCCGCTCTATGCCTACGCCACCCGCCGGCTCACGCTCGACTGAAGGGGACCGTCATGGACGCCACCGCCGCGCCGCTGCTGGACGTGCGTGCCTGCCGGCAGTCCTACCACAAGGACAGCGCCGCCGACCTGCTGGTGCTGGACGACGTGAACCTGACGCTGCATGGCGGCGAGATCGTCGGGCTGCTCGGCCGCTCCGGGTCCGGCAAATCGACGCTGCTGCGCATCGTCGCCGGCCTGCTCAAGCCGAGCGCGGGCAGCGTGCTGTGGCATGGCGCGCCGATCGCCGGCCCGGCATCGGGCATCGCGATGGTGTTCCAGAGCTTCGCGCTGTTCCCCTGGCTCACGGTGCGGGAGAATGTCGAACTCGGGCTGGAGGCGCAGGGCGTCGCCCGCGCCGAGCGCGAACAGCGGGCGGAGGCGGCGATCGACCTGATCGGCCTCGGCGGCTATGACGGCGCCTATCCGAAGGAACTGTCCGGCGGCATGCGCCAGCGCGTCGGCCTGGCGCGCGCGCTGGTGGTGCATCCCGATCTGCTGCTGATGGACGAGCCGTTCAGCGCGCTCGACGTGCTGACCGCGGAGACGCTGCGCACCGACCTGATCGACCTGTGGTCGGAAGGCAAGCTGCCGATCCGCTCGATCCTGATGGTGACGCACAATATCGAGGAGGCGGTGCTGATGTGCGACCGCATCCTGGTGTTCTCCGCCAATCCCGGCCGGGTGGCGAGCGAGCTGCTGGTGCCGTTCGCGCATCCGCGCAACCGGCTGGATCCGGCGTTCCGCCAGATGGTGGACGACATCTATGCGCTGATGACCCGCCGCAGCGCGGCACCCGCGCCGCCTGCGGCGACGGCGCCGGCAACCGACGCGACTTTCGCGACGCCGCTGCATGCGGTGTCCACCAACCTGCTCGCCGGCCTGCTGGAGACGCTGGCCGCGCCCCCCTATGACGGCCGCGCCGACCTGCCCGCGCTTGCCGCCAGCCTGCAACTGGAGGCGGACGAATTGCTGCCGCTCGGCGAGACGCTGCAACTGCTCGGCCTCGGCGTGCTGGAGGAGGGCGACATCCGCCTGACCGACACCGGCCGCGAATTCGCCCAGGCCGGCACCGACCGCCGCAAGGCGATCTTCGCTGCGGCGCTGCGCCAGCACGTGCCGCTGGTGGCGGCGATCCGCCGCACCCTCGACCAGCGGGAGAACCACCGCGCCTCCGCCGTGCGGTTCCGCGACGAGCTTGAGGATCACATGTCCCCGGACTATGCCGAGGACACACTGCGCACCGCGATCTCCTGGGGCCGCTACGCGGAGCTGTTCAGCTACGACGAAGAGGCGCAACAATTCAGCCTGGAGGATGTTGACGCCACAGCCTGATGGGAGGACCACGATGCCGCAGCCCGACCACATCTCCGCCCTCGGCGTGCCCGACCCGGGGACGCTGGACGGGGATTTGCAGGCGATCTGGGCGAAATGCGTCGAGAAGCTCGGCTTCGTGCCGAACGTCTATGCCGCCTACAGCCT